>CAVAMP010000005.1:0-62951 GCA_963589825.1 Flexilinea sp.
TAGTCAACAACCCTTCAAACGATTGCGATTTTCTCGAACTGTATAATCTGAATACGCACAAGTTGATAAAATCTTTCATCAAGAAGGGTAACGGCCCCGGAGAAATGCTGAGCGTATCGCCATCCCTCTCCGGAGACAAACTGCAGTTGCGGGATTTTGTCAAATCCAATCTTTTTACTGTTGAATTGAATAAAGCCGTCATTACAGAGAACTATGAGATTCCCGCTCCTATTAATTACGGCGGAGGCATCCAAAGCCCGTTTGTCACGCCATACGATGCGGGAAGCCTGATAGAACTGAATCCCTACTGCTTTCAAGACGAAGCGCTTCGAATAAATAACCGGGAGTCCCGGTTTCTGATTTGTAAAATGGGGGAGCCGGCCCCTGTCCCGGAAGATGTCGGAAGCAAGTATGACGCATATAATGTAGCACAGGGAGAGATACTGGTTAATCCGGATAAGAACAGGATTCTATATCCTTCTTTGGAATTTCCGCGTTTAGAATTATACGATTATAACTTGGCTCCATTGAAATGCATTGAAGGCCCGGATAAATTGATGGCGAACTACCGGATTGAAGATGGTAGGGCTATATGCTTCAATAGGACCGTGCCATATTCTTATCTCGGGTCCGTGACTACTGAAGATTTTGTTTATCTGTCCTACATTGGAGATTATTACAAGGATAAAGTTCAGGATTTGAAATCCTACATCTTCAAGTTCGATTGGGACGGCAATTGGGTGGAGTCATTTGATACCGGCCATTATATCAATAAAATATCCATATCCTCCGACGGAACATTGTATGGCTGCGGATATGACGATGATGGAACATTAGTGCTTTGGCGATTGGAGAAATAACCTGTGCCACCAAAACTTACAAATTGGGAATAAGCTTCGTTAGATGATGTGGTCTTGCATTTCTCAAAAAATGAACGTACTTAATAACACTTAAAACAACTTTTTATGAAAAACCAAAAACTGACTTATTGTGGAATTCTTGCCACAGTTCTAGCGACCGTTCTTGTCGCTGTCTTATCCGCAATCTTGTTAAAATCTGATCCTGGCTTATGCGAGTCGGATGTGGAGGCATTGTCTTCCTGCGAAGTGACAGGCATCTTTGGACAAGTCATATTTTCTTGTTCCGGGAATGAAGGAGAATGCAAGGAGACGTATAAAGGGCACACATTATTGTGCTCTGGGACAAAGAACTGAGAGGCAATAGAATAACACTATGAAAAACAGAATATTAACCGCGTTGTCATCCTTGGCCGTTTTTGCTATTCTCTCTTGTAGTGGCGCTGAAGACAAATCTTTGGCAGAAAATACGAAACAACTGGAGTCTATGGCGGAAGATATTTCCGGGAGTGATGATGCTGCTGTTGCCTATTTACTTGATGCCTCCTGTTCAGGATGCATCGCAGATTTCTTGCGTTTTGCCAGTGTCGTTTCGTGTGCTCAAAATTTGCAAAAATTATATTGCGTCGTTAATCGGAACGATGCAGATCTTCTGGAATACTATTGTTCGGAAACAGGAGTATACGACCTACCAATGCTTGAAATAAAGATAATTCAGCTCGAAGAACAATATCCATACTCTCAAGAAGACGGCAATGTGATTCTGCTAAAGTTTCTGACTCCGGCAAAGAGAGCCGTCTTTGCCGGTGATGTATTATATCAATTATAATGAAAACAGCTCAAGCAAGAGCTTAAACACTTTCAGTATTAACCAATTTGTGATGTGACCAATCCTCACGGCGATGTCGTTTTTTCTTGTTCCGGAGATAAGGGAGAGTGTGAGAAGAGTTTAGGGGGTTATACGCTTACGTGTCCCGGCAAGCGGAATTAGTCTTAAACCTGTTGATATAGAATGGTGCTATGTAAATCGTAAAATTAGAAAAGATGAAATACATCCGAGCGTTATGTTCTTTGGCTTGTATCGCTGAGTTTCTTGTATTGACCGTAGGCTGTAAAAACTATTCGGAGATATTTTTTCCTGAAACGATGAAATTGCCTATGGAGGTAAAGACCGGGGCGACAAAACTAAGAGCCGCTGTCATCCTGGATTCGTACGATTTTGTGAGGGCTAAAGCTTTCATCCTGAAATTCGATTGGGATGGACATTGTCTGGATAGTTTTGATACGGGTCATTATGTGGATGCTTTATCTGTCGGGGTGAATGCTGTGTTGTATGGCTGCGGATATGATGACGACGGCACAAGAGTTTTATGGCGGTTGGAAAGAGAATAAAACATTTCTTGTTTGCAGGAGGCGTGCTTCTGGCTGTGGTTCTCATCGGATTATTCCTTTGGACCATATCGAAGCACGACTCCCTCCTGTCTGACAGGAAACTGGAGTATGCGCTGTCGCTTTCCGGCGGGAATCGTCCGTCGTTGGAAGCCGCGCTTCGCCGATATGCGAAAGAGGGCGGGCGAGAGGGACTGAAATATCGGGCCGCAAGATATCTCATAGAAAATATGCCTGGGCATTATGGATATGAGAGTGATTTGCTGGACAATTATCTGCAGTATTATTCCGTGCTGAAATCCTCTCGCAAAGAGGGAAAGTCTCCCAAGAGTATATCAGACCAATTCGCCCGGCTGTATGGACCTTTGCACCTGGACGCTGACTTTAGGGCGTTTGATATAAGCGCGGTGGATTCCTCATATTTGTGCAGGGAGATTGATTTCGTTTTTGATGTATGGAAACGTGAACCCTGGGGTAAGAATGTTCGGTTTGAGGACCTATGCCGCTATGTTTTGCCATATCGGATAGGTAATGAGAAACTTTCGGATTGGCGTGAATACTATTACGGGAAGTATTCCACCCTTTTGGATGATTTTAGACAGAACGACTCCCTTTCCTCTGATCCGGGTCGGGCGGCGCTTGAACTCTGCCGGCTCGCTATGCCTTTTGACAGCCTTTATTACACCTCGACGGTTCCTTCTTCCCTGCCCAATGCCGGTCCCCTTGCCGTGGAGAATCTGTGCGGCACCTGTCGCGAACTCGGCGACTTTATGATTTATCTCTGCCGTGCGCTGTGCATCCCTGTCCGCTCTGATTTTATGCCGCTGAGGGGCGATGACAATGTCGGCCACTCCTGGATTTCTTTTGAGGATAGCTCCGGAACGTTGTATTGCCAGGAGTTCGGACGTCATATATCTCCAGTCAATGAGTCCGCGCCATATAGGCAATCGAAGATAAAGGTTTACAGACAGCTCTTTGACAGCCCGTCAGCCCTGATGGATGTAACTGAGAGCTATACTGACAGCCTTGTCTGTGAACTGAAGATCCCCCGCTCAATGTTCTATGACGGGGAAATCCCGTCCGAGGTCTGGCTGTGCCAGTATTCCAATGGCCGATGGCAGCCCGTAGTCAAAGGCCGTAAGCGGCTCGGAGTCTTGATGTTCACCAATTTGTGCCGGGGCGACATCTTTCGTATGGCGGAAGTGAATTCGAAGTGGGTTAAGCCGGTTTCAGACCCGATGTTCATCGATTACTCCGGGAAACTTTCCACGCTCACTCCTGCGAGTGAGTCGGAGGACGTTGTCCTGTATTCCAAATTTCCTCTCAATCACGAATATCATTTCTTCAGAAGAACATTGAACGGTGTATTTGAGGGCAGTCAGAATAAGGATTTTTCTGATGCTGACACACTAGCCGTCATTGAAGAGTTGCCGTATCGGAGAATTACAAAATTGAAGGCAAGGCATCAGGGGCCATATCGGTATCTTCGTTATCGCGGCGCGGACGGCACATGTTCCCATATCGCCGATGTATTTTTCTATGGGCTGGATGGAAAGCGGATTGAAGGCCGGCCAATCGGTTCTGCCGGTTCGAGGAACAATGACGCTGAAAAGACCTACCTTTCTGCTTTGGACGGCAACAATAGAACCTCATTTGAGTACAGTGCGGCTTCCGGAGGGTGGTGTGGACTAGCCCTGGGAAACCCCCAAGGCGTGTCCGCAGTTGCCTTCACCCCGCCGAATCTTGACAGTTTTGTCGTGGAAGGGCACGAATTTGAACTGCTGTATTGTGACAGGGGCTGGAAATCTGCCGGGAAGGTCAGGGCTGAGGCTGATTCCGTCATATTCCATAATGTCCCGAAAAATAGTCTTCTTACGCTGCGTAACCTGACAAGAGGCCGTCACGAATTCATCTTTACATATCGCGACGGACAGCAGCGCTGGAGCCGGTGAGAGCCCCGCAACCGGTTGTTTTATCGGAAATTAGTTCCTATATTTGCAGAACTCGCAGTTGACTGACACTAAACCAATAACATCCGAAATTATGAAAAAGAAAACCATTATTGTCTTGAGCGTGGTTGTAGCCGTCCTCGGCGCTGTCTCCTCGGCACTTCTACTCGAAAATTTCCGTTCAGAATCAGCCATCATTTTCGATGCGAATGTTGAAGCCTTGACCAGAGGGGAGAGTGGTGGCCTTGGACAAATGTGCTCACAAACAGGTACACCTGGCGGTTATGACATTAAATTGTGCACCAATTGCAGTAAGGGAAGTTATGCGATGGACGCTGTCGCGTTTTGCAACAAGTAAGTATTGGGTATGGGACTTTGCAGAAGTGGTTTTTGGGGTGGAGTATTGCTTATTCTGCTCAGCGGGTGTAGCCATTCCGGTATAATGGCCGATGTCCCGGTACGAATGGCAGTCCCCAATACGACCCTTTCTCTGGGAATCGATAAGGACTTCAATCAGTTATGCACAGAGGTTATTCACGCTTATGATGTAAATATTGTATCCGACACTTTGTTCATTTTCAGTGAAATAGCAAACAGGCAGAACCCATATAATTTTAAAGTCTATGACCTAGCTACGTTTGATTATATGGGGAAATTCGGCAGATACGGACGTGGTCCTGGTGAGATGGTTTCTCCGCATGTTCAGAAGGGGAACTCCGTTGACGAGTATCTTCTGATGAATGAAAATTCGAAGAGTACAGCTTATTTCATCAATACCCTATCGTCTGTCGAGTCTGAGAATCTTGTCGTTGTGAAAGAAACTGATTTGCCGGAGGATCTTATGGATTGGCAGGTCTTATCAGAAAATAGGTTTTTTGTCTCTCGCTTGAATGGTCAAGCCCGATCTTTCCACGTGATGCTAGCGGATGGCACGATTAAAAAGACTTATTATCCCTTTAATGGCATTGATTGCGAAGCCAGTATGACATATCTGAGTGATGTACTTCTTGGTGCGAATGGCGACACGATTGCTGAAGTTATGCTATTTTTCCCACAAATCAATTTCTTCCATACTGACTGTGACCAGATCCAGTCTGTTGCAGTGAATAAGGATTATGCGCATTGGAAGAAAATTCTGAATAGAAGTCTCGGTTATGATAGCATCCAATACTATGTTGGTGCTACGACATCTAAAAAATACATCTTTGCCTCCTATGCCGCTTGCCCATTGGAGGATATAGTTAAGGGCGATTATTCGACTTCGATTCATATTTTCGACTGGGAAGGGAACTGGTTATACAACATCAGTGTCAAAGAAAAGATTGAGGCGATGACATACGATAGCAAGGGGCGCTATCTCTACGCTATAGATAGAACCGACGATAGGCTAGTTCGCTATGATTTTAGAGACCTATTGTAAATCCGCCACAAATGATTGCCACTAAACCAATAATGCATAAATTATGAAAACGAAAACCATTATTATTGCAAGCGCGGCTGTAGCTGTATCCGTCGCTGTTTCTGTTGCTCTTGTTTTCGAGAATTTCCGTTCAGAATCAGCCATCATTTTCGATGCGAATGTTGAAGCTTTGACAAGAGGCGAGAGTAGCGGCTTTGGCCCGATGTGCTCGCAAACCGGAAAATCGGGAGACCGGTATATGAAATTATGTTCAAATTGCAATGCGGCAATGCGTTATTATGACTTTGACCGCGTTGCGTTTTGCAATGATTAGTTATGAAAACTTTTGGCTTCCTTGCTGCGGCATTATGCCCGCTCATTTTATTCTCTTGCTCATCTTCGAATGTGTTGGAGGAATCAGAATGCAAGTTGGCAACTCCCCATGAAACCTTGGAATCGTCGGCTGATAACACTTTTGCCCCCTCTCTCATGGAAGTCTCGGGAGCACATCGCGTGCAGATTGTGTGCGATTCAATTATGGTAATAGAAGAAAAAACGCCCAACGCCGGCGATTTTATCTATAAAGCCTATTCTCTAAATTCCTGGGAATTTCTTGGCGGGTTCGTTAGAAAAGGCAGAGGACCGGGAGAACTCCTGACTCCTCATCTTGTTAGAGGACATTCTGATGGGCAGTTTTTAAACCTGAATGATAACGGCGAAGGGTATGCGTACTCAATAGATGTACCTGAGTCTATTCGGACGGGTGGAGCCGTTTTCGCCGATAAAAGATCGTTGCCTTCAGGAATAGTGGATTATACTCCGGTTTCAGAATCCGTCCAATTTTCGTTAGTGCTGAAGGACAGGGAATTATTCTATCAAGTTTCTCAGTCCGGTGGAGATGTGATTTCGGAGTTTCACCCGTATCGTGATATTGATGGCAATGCTTATGTGACTAGACTTAGCCAAATTTTCTTGCATACAGAAACCGAAAATAAAGTCGCATCAATAATGCTGGATTTCCCGCAGATTAATATATTCGATATCGCAAAGGGTGTCGTATACTCGACGGCCGTGAATAAGGAATACTTGAACTGGAGGTCGATCCTCAACCATCCTATTGATCTCAATTCTGTGCAGTATTATGTTGGGGCGGCGGTATCAAAAGAATATATCTTTGCTTCTTATGTCGCTTGTCCGTTGGAAAATATAATAAAAGGCGATTATTCGACTTCAATTCATATTTTCGACTGGGACGGGAACTGGTTGTACAATGTCAGTGTCAATGAGAAGATTGAGGCGATGACATACGACAGCGAGGGCCACTATCTCTATGCTATAGACAAAACCGAAGATAGACTTGTCCGCTATGATTTCAGCGCCTTGCTATAGACAGTCGGTCCTCCGTGTTCTTCCGGTCTTGCTTATCTTGTCGCTAGCTTTTTCAACCGGTTGTAACCGAGTTAATTTCCGAAAGAACTTGCGCACATTTATGAATACCAAAATTGTATTGCCGGAGGGCTCGATAAAAGTCTGCAATGGTGATGCTACGATGGAAAATATAGAGCAAGATATCCCTCTGATGGTATTTTATAATTCTCCTTCAACTTGTACATCTTGTGCGTTGAACCACCTCAATGAGTGGGGCGATTCCGTTTTGGCTCTGGAGGCTGAGGGAAAGTGCCGTGTCATAGTTATTTTCTCTCCGTCGCCTGAGTTTTTGGCAGAGATGACAGAAAATATTCGGGATATGAATTTCTCTTTCCCAGTCTATGTCGACCCTGTCAGAAATTTTGAACGATTGAATGTGAATTTTCCGGAAGATTTGAGGTTTCATTGTTTTCTTTTGGGAATGGACGGATATCCGGCATTCGTGGGGAACCCTTTTCTAACAAAGGAACTCCGTAAAGTTTTTGATGCTGCATTGAAGAATCTGTAAACCACAATATTTTCGTTTAACTAACTTTAATCTGTTATGAAGAAAAAATCATTTATAGCAATGCTTGTGGCAACAATTGCCGCAATTGTTATCTCAGCAGTCTTGACCGTTAGTAATTTCTCGCCAACGCCAGATCCTCTGTTTGAGGATAATTTAGACGCATTAACATCAATTGAGAATGACTTGAATAACCCGGTGTGGGAAGTCTATCATCGCCCAGACGGAGGGTTCAATTGTACGAAGGGGGGCAATGAAACGTGCTGATATGATGAAGGCGTTTCGGGTAGCCATCGACATCTTTTTGATGCTGATGGCGTGTTCTTGTCATTTCAGACGGGAAGATATAGATATTCAGCCCTTGGACGGGTGCAGTGAGTTGTGCGTTCTTGAGCAATCCGAGAAACCTGTCGGCTATCTTTACAGTATGGCATTTTCTGAGGGAACGGGTTTAATATTATCCGCAGATAAAGAGGTTTTGCGTTTTTCCCGAGAAGGGCAATTCCTCGGTAATATCGGTTATCGAGGCAGAGCGCGTGGAGAATATAATATGCCAATGATAGTTCGCACTGATGGCGAGCGAATTTTTGTTTGGGATTCTATGCTTTTGAAATTTCTCGCATTCGATTTTGACGGCAAGTTCGCCGAGGAATATCCGTACGAGTCCGCAATAAGGGATTTTGCGCTCTCCGGGGATAAACTTTTCATTTATACGTCCGGGAAGCGGAGCACCAATATAATAGATGTATACAGCCTTTCCAGGAAGGCAATAGAGAAATCTATGACCCCTTCGTCAGATTTGCAGCAAGTCTATAAAATGATTAGCGTTTATCCCCTCGATGTTACAGATGGCATATTGTCCTATATGCCGTGCGATGAATTGAAAATATACAGATTTGACACAGTGAACAATACTCCTTTGTCTAGCCATAGCCAATTCAGCTCAAAAACTTTTAGAGTGCCGAATACGGAAGCCTCCCTGGTAAGGGCGAACAGGGCGAATATGCTGGCTTTTGATGACAAGGCATCATTTATCCTGAAGGTTATTCCTGGCGCGAAGGACAGGACTTTCCTTGTTCTGACTTGCGAAGGAGAGTTCCGCTGGGATGGACAGACAAGGCTGTCCGACCGACGTTATTACACTATTTATTCTGTCTCGGAAGATGGAGAGTCCAGGCGGCTGCGAAGTTTTCCTTATGATACTTTCGCGAATATGTCGCTCATAAGCGTTGAAAATGGTGCGCTTTATTTTCTGAAAAGAATTATTGACTCCGATAATCGGGAAGAATTGTATAAACTGTGTCGGTATGAGCTCCCATTATGGTAGTGACGCTATTGTGCGATAAGACAAATTGCAATTATGAGGAAGTCTTCACTCTCGGTGGCGGTGTCATTGGCCGCTCTTGTGCTGCTCGAGTTCATTTCTTTCGAGGTGAACGGCATTTCCGGTGCAAGAGGTGATCTCCTTCTGAAACACATTTTGCCTTATTTCGCCATCTTCTGCCTTTCCGCAACATTGTACAAGTGCTTCTCGGCGACATTTGAACGGGTGGTGGCCGTCGTCTTGTCGGTGTGGCTGTCATACGAGGCTGTACTTGGCATAATGCAGCTTGCCGGTCTGCGGATGTCTTTCCACAGACTCTTCCGGATGACGGGAAGTTTTGGCAATCCTGGTCCATACGGTGGTTTTCTTGCGGTTTGCGTCACGGTTTGCCTTACTTCCTTTTGGAAATTCCGGCGAAGTTCCGGCAAAGCGGACAAACTGCTCTCGCCTGTCTGCCTGTTTTCTTCCGTTCTCGGCCTAGTGGTGCTCCCGGCAACATTGAGCCGGTCGGCCTGGGCAGCTATAGCTGCCGCCGCTTTATTTTTCCTGCTGTCGCAGGATAGACTCCGCTGCTGGTTGAGAGGACATAAATGGATAGCTGCTGCCATTGCAGCCCTTTGCGTCGCATTGGCACCGGCGGGCGTATTTTTGAAAAAGGGCTCCGCCTTAGGGCGTGTTCATATCTGGCGAATTGAAACCAGATCGATCTGCAAGAATCCTCTCATCGGCTACGGCCCGGGAAATGCGATGGGCGCGTATGGCGAAGCCCAGGCCGACTTTTTTTATGAGCGGGAACGAAGCGAAGACGAAATCCGCACGGCAGGATGCCCGGAATATCCGTTCAATGAATACCTGCGCTTCGGCCTGGAGACTGGTTTGGGCGGACTTTTGCTGTCAGGAATGGTCGCAGCGGGCGCAGTGGCGGCCTTGTTGAAGGCTCGCTCTCCGCTCTCATTCGGGCTACTTGCCCTCTCGGTTTTCGCATTTGCCTCCTATCCTTTGTCTGTCTCGCAACTTGCTGCGCTTCTCTCTGTATTCCTCGGTTGTGCCGTGTCTTCAGACGAGTGTACGGCCAATTGGACGAGACCGAAGGCTGTTCTGTATGCGGTGGCAGTGTCGGCTTTGGTCGGAGTGCTGGCCTTCGGGCTTTATGGGGAGTCCCGAATATCCGGCGCGGAAAAGAGGTGGAAGGATGCGAAGGCTGTCGCTGAGAGACTTCGCCCTCAATCGCTTTCCCGCTCGCTGGGTCGGGAGTATAATCTGCTGTGTGACAACTACAGGTATCTGTATGATTATGGGTACTCTCTCTTCCTCGCCGAGGAATATGAAAAAGGAATAGGAGTCCTGCAGGAGGGTGCGGCGATGTCCTGTGACCCGATGTTCTGGAATATTATCGGCCGTTGCCGGGAAGAACTTGGTGATTATGAGGCGGCTCGGATGGCCTATATACATTCCTCGAAGATGGTCCCGTCGAGGCTGTATCCTCTTTCGCTGCTTATGAACCTGTATCTGAAAACGGGTGATGGAACCGCTGCGGCAGTCTGCGCGGAGAAAATCCTGTCGATGCCCTGGAACCCGGGCAACCGGAATATGCTCCGGATTAGAGAACAGGCATCGGCCGTTATACAAGGGGGGAGTGATATATGAGAGAAACTAAGCTCAAGTGGTTGAAAATCATTGTGGCCGTGGTACTCTCCGCGTGCCTTTGCCTATTGTTGCATTATGTTCGCAGGGTGTTTGTCGCCGACACTTTCGTCGCCAGGGGACACTCTATGGAACCGACATTCTATGACGGGGAGAAGGTGTGGGTGAACAAGTTGAAGATGGGTGCGAGGATCTATACGGATTTTGATTTCTCTTCCCACCACCTCAGCTCATTCCGGATGCCTGGCTTCTCTGGCCTGGAGAGGGGCGATTTGGTCGTGGCAAATTATCCTTATCCGGATTCGAAAGATACAATCTCTTTCCAAATAAATTATGTGTACCTGAAGCGTTGCTATGGAGTGCCAGGTGACACCTTGAGGATAATTGACGGCTACTATCGGAACTCCTCATCTTCCGAAGCCATCGGGAATATGGAGGCGCAACGGCAGCTTTCCCTTCTCTCGGAGGAGGAACTTTTCTCGGCCGGCCTGTTTCCGCGGGCGTTCCATCAGGACAAATCTTTGGGATGGACAATCAGAGATTTCGGACCGCTGTATATCCCTGGGAAGGGCGATGTTGTCGAAATCAACGCTCAAAATTTCCGAATGTGGAGAAAATTGATTATGTTTGAAACCGGTTTTATGCCGCAATTGTCTGATGGCGGAGAAGTTTTGTTGAACGGACTCCCGCTTTCGGAATATAGATTTACCTCCGACTGGTATTTTCTCGGAGGCGACAATGTCCTGAATTCGCGCGACAGCCGCTACATCGGCCTCTTTCCTGAGTCGTACATTGTCGGAACAGTTGAAGAAAAGTGCCGCAGGATATGAAAAGATTATTGCTTTTACTGTCAATCTGGACTCTGTCCTTGCCCATCTTCGCCCAACGGATGACTATGGGTGAGGCTGTTGAGACTGCCCGCTTGCAGTCTGTAGCCGCCCTGGAGGCCAAACAGGCGTTCATTTCCACCTATTGGGCCTGGCGTTCCTACAAGGCTAGCCGTCTTCCTTCGCTCTATTTCTACGGCAACATAATGAATTTCGACCGTTCGCTGGTACTTCTCCAAAGTTATGATGACGGTACCCTCAAATATGCATCTTCCAACTATCTCCAGAATAGTCTGGGGCTCAAACTCAAGCAGAATATAACCTTCACCGGCGGTACGGTGTCCCTCTATTCCGACCTTTCCAGAATAGACCAGTTCGGGCTCAACCGGAACCTGACCTGGTATTCACAGCCTGTCACAATCAACTATGAGCAGCCTCTGTTCGCCTACAATCGCTTCAAATGGGAGAAAAAGATAGAGCCGAAGGAATATGAAAAGGGGCGGCGTCAGTATATTGAGTCTATGGAACAGATTACGATTGATGCTGTTTCGGCCTATAACGCACTGATACTCGCGAAGATGAACTACGACATCGCCGTTTCCAACTACGATAAAACCTCGAGGATGCACTCGGTGGCAAAGGAAAGAATGGCTATCGGAAGCGTGACGCGGGACGAATATCTCCAGCTGGAACTCAGGCTGTTGAATGACAGCGTGTCCATCAATGAGAATGTGGTCAAGGTGAGGGATGCCCAGATGAATCTCAATTCCATCCTCGGATTTGACGAGTCGGTTGAGGTCGAACCAGTGCTCGCGGAGAATATCCCTGCGCTCACTTTGGATTATGAAACGGTTCTGGAGAAATGTCTCGACAATTCAAAGTTCAATCTGGAAAATGAAATAAACCTTCTGAACGCCGCCTCAGCTGTGGCAAAAGCCAAGGCAGACAGAGGAATATCGATGTCTTTCAATGCCCGTTTCGGCCTGTCAAACACCGCTCCCACTTTTCCGGGAGCGTACAAGAGCCCGGTAGACCAGGAGGTCGCGGGGCTGAGTTTCAGCATTCCGATTTTCGACTGGGGACTCGGAAAGGGGAAGGTGCAGAAAGCAAAAGCCGCCGAGGAAGTCGTCAAGGCTCAGGTTCAGCAGGCTGAGAATGACTATCGCAGAACCATTTTCACGCTTGTAGGGCAGTTCAACAATCAGGCTCAGCAGTGCGACATCTCGCGCCGTGCGATGAAGATAGCAGCTGAGCGCTATGAGTTGATGATGATAAAGTTCAGTGACGGAAAGGCTTCTGTGACCGACCTCAACACGGCGCAGAGCGAAAACGATGCGGCCGCGCAGAAATATGTCACAGACATCAGCAATTACTGGAACTACTATTATCGCCTTAGACAATATGCCCTCTATGATTTCATCGCCGGGCACAATCTCGAGGTGGACATCAACGAACTTGTAAGATACTGACACAGATCAACAAACACTGAACGATAACTATGAATTTTATTTCTCGAAACATAACCCCGGTCTTTTTTCTCGTTGCCGCGCTGCTGTCTGCCTGCGGGGCGGGGAATGACGGAGCGGCAACCGATGACAGGATGGAGCATCGGCCTGAGGTGAATGCCATCGATGTTATGACTCTTGAGCGGACCGATTTCCATCGCCAGTTGATTTCCAACGGCAAAGTCTCAGCCGCTTCACGGCGCAGTCTGAACTTCGGCGTGAGCGGAAGCGTTTCCGGGGTCTATGTCCGTAACGGACAGTATGTCCGCAGGGGGGATGTGATTGCCGAACTTGACCGCCCTGATTTGAAACTCTCAGTCGAGTCGGCGCAGATTGCCCTCGAAAAGGCGGAAATTGACCTGTATGATGTTCTGATAGGTCTTGGCTACTCTTCTTCCGACACTTTGAACGTCCCGCGCAATGTTTTGGCATTGGCGAAAATTCGTTCCGGTTACAGCGCGGCGCTGAACTCTCTCGCCAGAGCGCGGTATGAGCGTGACGCCGCGGTCCTCAGGGCTCCGGTCTCCGGCAGGGTGGCTTCACTCAAGACGGACGGAGCTACCTCCTCCCAGGCATCCGATGCTTTCTGCGTCATTCTCGATGACAGCAGGCTGAAGGTGACATTCCCCGTGATGGAGTCCGATTTCGGCTTTGTTGAAACCGGACTGGCTGTGAAAGTCTCTCCGTTCGCCGACCCCTCGAAGGTGTTTGACGGGAAAATAACTGAGATAAATCCGCAGGTTGACAAGAACGGCCAGATTGCAGTCGTGGCATCGCTCCCCGCCGATAAGGCGCTTGTGGACGGGATGAATGTCAGAGTGAGCGTTGAAAAGGTTGAGAAGAACTGCCTTGTGGTGCCGCGAAGCGCTGTGGTGATAAGAGACAATATGGAAGTCCTTTTTACCTACGGCCCGGAAGAAAAGGCACACTGGGTCTATGTCAACGTCCTTGCTGCCAACAGCGACTCGTTCGTGGTCGAGGCCAACAAGGAGCGCGGAGCTTCTCTTTCCGAGGGCGAGAAGGTAATCATTTCGTCAAATCTCAACCTTGCCGACGGATCTTCCGTCACTTTGAAAGCGGAATAACGGCGGCAGGACATTCGGAATCAATCAGAACAAATGCTTAAACGCCTCATAGAAAGACCCGTTGCGGTCACGATGGTCGCTCTTGTCGTCATCGTGCTGGGAATCGTGAGCATATTCCGGCTTCCGGTCTCGCTGATTCCTGATGTTGACATCCCCTATATCACGGTGCAGGTTTCCGCTCCGGATATGTCCGCGAGGGAACTTGACGAGGCACTCGTGCGTCCGCTCCGGCAGCAGCTTATCCAGATTTCCGGTCTCTCGGATTTCACCGGCAGTTCGAAGGACGGCTCGGCCCTTATGAAGCTTTCGTTCAGCCATGGCTCCGACATAGACTATCTTTTTATCGAAGTCAATGAGAAAATTGACAGGGCGATGGCCTCCCTCCCGCAGATTGAGCGTCCGAAGGTGATGAAGGCGAGCGCCTCCGACATACCCGCATTCTACATCAATGTCTCAAATGCCGGCGCCGAATGTTCGGGGGACGATTTTGCGCTTCTGAGCCGATTCGTGGAGGATGTTATATGCAAGAGAATAGAGCAACTGGATGAGGTGGCGATGGTGGATGTCAGCGGATGCAGCGATGAACAGATAGTGATTGTCCCCGACTCGGACGCATTGTCGGCGATGGGACTTGGACCGGATGATTTTGAGGGGTTGATAAATTCCGCGAATGTCCGTCTGGGCTCGCTGTCCGTGCGAGACGGTCAGTACCGCTACAATGTTAAATTCCGCTCCACCCTTTCCGGCAGCGAGGACATCGGGAATATCTGGTTCAGA
The DNA here is from genome assembly GCA_963589825.1 of Flexilinea sp. Classification (GTDB taxonomy): domain Bacteria; phylum Bacteroidota; class Bacteroidia; order Bacteroidales; family UBA932; genus Cryptobacteroides. The sequence goes on from CAVAMP010000005.1 coordinate 14,690, forward strand.
AATTCCGGAAAACTGTTTCAGCTGAAGGATGTAGCCCGGATTGAACATCATTATTCCCACGGGGGCGGACTGGTGAGATCCAACGGCAATGAGGCGATATGCCTTGCGGTCATAAAGCAGAATGATGCGAGAATGTCCGACTTGAAGACCTCGGTCGCTTCTCTTACGGAACAGTTCCGGAAGGATTATCCCCAGGTGCGTTTCGAGGTCACCAGGGACCAGACCCAGCTGCTGGACTATTCCATCCGCAACCTGCTTCAGAATATCCTTTTCGGTCTGCTTTTCGCCACTCTCGTGATTTTCCTCTTTATGCGGGATTTCCGCTCTCCGGCACTTGTCTGTCTGACGATTCCTCTCGCATTGATATTCTCGATGGCGGTGTTTTATGCCGTGGGGCTCACTGCAAATGTGATTTCTCTGTCAGGACTCCTTCTCGGAGTAGGTATGATGACAGACAATACTGTCATTCTGATAGACAACATAACCGCCCGTTGGCAAAGAGGCGAGACCCTCGGAGACTCTGTCGTTGAAGGAACGAAGGAGGTCGTTGCTCCTATGCTCAGTTCCGTGCTGACGACCTGTGCGGTGTTCATCCCGCTTGTTTTTATGAACGGGATGGTGGGCGAGCTTTTCTATGACCAGGCTCTGGCGATAACCATAGTACTGCTAACCTCATACGTCGTGACCATCACGGTAATCCCGGTATATTACTACCTGTGGTATCGCCGCAAGGGGGAGTTCCGTCCCTGGAGTTTCCTTTCGAAGTTTTCTGTTCACGGGAAGATGGAAAAGGCGGAAGAGACGGCTGTGCGGTGGCTTATGGGGCACGGCGCACTCACTTGGGCTATTCTTGCACTCTCGCTCGGGGGAGCCGTTTTTTGCCTGTTCCTAATGCCAAAATCCCAACTTCCGCCTCTAACCGCGACGGAAACGGTTCTGAAAATCGACTGGAATGAACAAGTGTCTCTGGAGGAGAATACTAAAAGAGTCGCGGCTCTGGAGCAGAGTGTTCGGGACCTTTCTTCCCAGACGACTTCTATGGTCGGCATTCAGCAGTTCCTGCTTTCCCACAGTGGGGAACAGGGCCCTTCGGAGGCTTCGATATACATTAAGTGCTCTGATACGGAAAGCCTTCAGACCGCCCGCTCCGCCCTTGTCTCGGCGTTGCATCAGTCCTGGAGCGGAGCAGCGTATGCTTTCGCTCCTGCAGAGAACATTTTCGATGTGGTGTTCGGCCAGAATGAGCCTGAACTCACCGTCCATCTCCGCCCGGTGTCTTCGTCGTTGGAGCTTGAGAGCTTGAACAGGACTTTGAATGACATCGGAGCCGTGTTGCCCGGAGTGGAAATTTCTCCGGTGAGTACAAAAACCGATATGCTTTTTGTCGCAGACCCGGAGAGGATGGCCCTTTATGGCGTTTCATATTCTGAGCTCGCTTCTGTTCTCAGAAGGGCTGTAAAGGAAAACCATCTTTTTGATCTTGTGCAGGGGGCGAGGGTAGTTCCGGTCGTTTCCGGGAGCGGGGACGGTTCTCTTGCATGTACGCTTGAAAACACCAGGATAGTCCGCGATGATAAATCAATCCCTGTTTCGGTGCTGATGAGACAGACTTTCTCCGAGGATTTCAAGAGTATAATCTCCGGGATGGAGGGAGTTTATTATCCACTTTCCCTTGACATCGCTTCTGCCTCCGTTCCAAAGGCTATGAAGGATATAAGGAAAGCTGCGGACAAGCGGGGCGACTTTGATGTCTCTTTCTCCGGGGCCTGGTTCACAAGCCGCGAAACGCTGAGGCAGCTGCTCGGCATCTTCCTCGTTGCCATAGTTCTTCTCTATCTCATACTTGCCTCCCAGTTCGAGTCCCTGACGCAGCCTCTGCTGGTTATGTCAGAGATTGTCATAGATGTTTTCGCCAGCCTTCTTGTGCTTTGGGCGTCAGGCATAAGCCTCAACATAATGTCCCTAATCGGGCTTGTCGTCATAAGCGGCATTGTCATCAACGACTCGATTCTGAAAGTGGACACAATCAACCGCCTTCGCAAGGGAGGAATGTCGCTGAAAGAGTCCGTACTTGAGGCAGGCAGGCGGAGGATGAAGGCGATAATTATGACTTCCCTTACGACAATTCTCTCTGTCGTTCCGTTTCTCGGACGGGGCAATATCGGGGATGACTTGCAGTATCCGATGTCGGTGGTCATAATCGCAGGCCTTACGGTCGGCACTCTCGCCAGCCTGCTACTGCTCCCTGCTCTCTACTATTCTGTATATAAACGAAAAGAGTAGGTGGAAGGGAAGAAGCATAGGATTCCGGCATTCTCCGTGGTGCTGATTGCGGTGGCATTGTCAGTTGTCGGCGTCGCTTCCGCCCGTTTGCTCAATGTCCAGTACAAACCGGTGAAGGCCGAACGCAGCGTGACTGTCTCCTATTCGATGAAGGACGCGTCTCCCCAGACGGTGGAGTCCGAGGTGACATCCAGGATTGAAGGCGCTCTATCTGGCCTTTCCGGCTGCAGCGGGACATCTTCCGTTTCCCGTGCCGGAGGAGGCAGTGTAACAGTGAAATTCGACAGACGCAAGGATATGCAGGCTGCGCGCTTCGAGATAGCCACGGCCATAAGAAACATCCGTTCGGGGCTCCCTTCCACCGCTTCCTATCCGTCAATATCCCTTGACTCAAGGGGCGTGAAGAGTTCTCCGGCGCTCACTTTCCTTCTCAAGGGTTCCATTCCTTCCGGGGAACTGGCTCAGTTTGCGCAAAACTACATTTGTGATGCTTTGTCCCTGCTGCCACAGGTGGACAAGGTCGCCGTAAATGGCGGTGAGCCTTACCGCTGGGTGATAACATTTGACTCTGAAAGAGCATTTTCCTGCGGCATTGGAGCGGAGGAGATAAAAAGTGCTGTCCGGGATGCTTTCCGCAACGAGGCTCTCGGGCGGACCTTGACCGGGGAAGGGAATCTGCTCCCGGTGAGGTTGTCCGCTACTGAGTCATCCGGCTTCGGTAATATCCCCGTCAGGGCATCAGACGGGAGAGTATTCCATCTCTCCGATTTTGCCGTCTGGAAATACGAGGAAACTCCGCCCTCATCCTACCGCCGTATAAACGGGCTCAATTCCGTTTCCATTGATGTCTCAATTCTTTCAGACGAGAACCTTCTTGAGGGCGTGAAGGCGGTGAAGGGAAAAATCTCAGAGCTTGCGAAATCCTTCCCCGATGGAATAAGCATCAGCACCGGATACGACTCTTCCGAATATGTACGCGAGGAACTGAACAAAATCTATTTAAGGACAAGTCTCTGTCTTATAATCCTTCTGCTGCTTGTCGTCGCGGTGAACAGGTCCTGGAGGAGTATGGCGGTGATGGCGCTTTCGCTCGCTGTCAATCTGCTCATTTCAGTTGCTCTGTATGCTCTTCTTCGGATTCCGGTACACATCTACACTCTCGCCGGCATCACTGTCTCGCTGGGAATAATCATAGATTCCGCAGTGATTATGACCGACCATTTCGCGCGCAGTCATACCCGCAGGGCCATCGTGGACCTTGCCGAGGCTTCCCTCACGACTGTCGCCGCCCTCTTTATGATTTTCCTCCTTCCCGAGAAGGAGAGGGTGAATCTTTCTGACTTTATATATGTTATAGCCATAAACCTCGCAGTATCCCTTTTGGTGGCCTATTTCTTCATCCCTGCGCTGATGGAGTATGTCCCCGTGAAGGGAACGGGGCGCCGTTCTTCTCATCTCCGCCTTGCATCTCGCTGGAACAGAGCGTATTCCGCCTGGATCCGGTGGGGAGTGACGCATCGCTGGGTCTATATTCTCGCATTCCTTGTAATTTTCGGAGTCCCCGCCTATTTTTTCTATAATTCGCTGGACAGGTCAAATTTTTATCGAGAACCCGAAAAACGGACGCTCCATATTCGCGCCGGGATGCCGGACGGATGCTCAGTTTCCCAGCTCAATTCAGTGGTGAGGTCAATGGAGAATTTCCTTGCCTCCTTTGATGAGATTTCGGTATTCACCACCACCATAACTTCCGCACAGAACGCTCATATTGATGTGGAGTTCAAACCCGAATTTGAAAACTCGGCTTTCCCGTCACAGCTCAAGAGCGATGTCGTAACGATGGCGTCGGATTTCGGCGGAGCCAACTGGTCGGTTTACGGAGTTGACGAGCGGAGTTTCAATAACAATATAGTCAGCGATTTCAAGTCGAACAGAATAACTCTCAAGGGCTATAATTACGAGGAACTGCTCTCTTACGCCGAGATTCTGAGGCGGCATCTTCTTTCCAACCGCCGCTTCCTTGACCCTCAGATCTGGAGTTCAGTTTGGGATGGCGCGCCGCGCGCCGAATTTGTCCTGGACTATGATCTTGAAAGAATGGCTTCTACGGGAATATCGCCGGAAGGCTATTTCCGCGCTCTTTCTTCTCTGCTGTGCGACGAACGGGTGGCTACCGTAAGCACCGGCGCTGTCCTTACTCCGGTCATTCTCCGTTCCTCCACTGCAGATTCCTACGACCTGTGGCACGTGCGGAATGTCCCTGTTAGGGCGGACTCAGTTCAGGTCGCCCTAACTGGGGTCGGAGACATCTCAAAGAAAATGACCGGGCTGGAAATCCGCAAGAGCAATCAGTCCTACGAACTCAATGTCTGCTATGATTTTGCCGGCAGCAACGAGTTGCACAACAAACTGTGCAAGGAGCAGATTGACTATATGAACGACACTGTTCTGCCAGTGGGTTTCAAGGCGAGCAATCCCTATTGGGGGTGGTTCAACCAGCATAAGGACCGCTATCTCTGGCTGATAGCCCTGATTGTTCTCGTAATTTATGTGATGCTCTCGATTTCATTCGAGTCTCTTCGCCTGCCGCTAGCACTCGTCTTTATGATCCCGTTTTCTTTTGTCGGACTGTTCCTGGTGTTCGGGTTCTCGAATCTGACCTTTGACCAGGGCGGATTTGCTGCGCTTATCCTGTTGTGCGGAATCACCGTCAACGCCGGCATCTACCTTGTGAACGAATGGCGCTCTCTCGGAATACTTTCCCTGCGGAATTACCTCAAGGCCTACAGCCGGAAAGTGAAGCCCATAATGCTTACAATCGTCTCCACGGTAGCCGGGCTTATTCCTTTTCTCAGCGACGGGCCTTCGGAAGTTTTCTGGTTCGATTTCGCGGCGGGAGCGACAGCGGGACTTCTGTTTTCCATTCCTGCAGTGGTTTTTGTACTTCCCGTTTTTCTGATTCCGCGAAAATCCCTGTAACGACGGCAAAAAATTCCGTGTGCGTGCACGGAGTTTTGGAAAAAATGAGTATTTTTGCACTTTGTGTTTTGCTGCGTTTCGTCCCATTTGTTCCGGGGCGGCGCAGCGGACGAAGAGGAATAATAATAAACCCATATAATTATGCTTAAGAAACTCCTTCCTGTCTTGGCCCTGTCTCTTGCCGCAGTCGGCTGCAATTCTATGACCGGGGTCATCAACGACGATGTCGATTTCGCTAAAAAACAGCTTGCTCCGCTTATCGCCGCATCCGAAGAGGGCGACACCGTCAGGATTCCGTCCACTTTCAAGGACGATAAAATCGTGTATGTCCCTACCCGCGACTGGGTGAGCGGATTTTTTGCCGGCACACTCTGGTATATGTATGAACTCACGGGGGACGAGCAGTATGCCGTTCACGCCCAGAAGCAGACCGAGGCCCTGAGCAAGATCCAGTACTTTACCTCCCACCACGACGTGGGCTTTATGATGTATGACAGCTACGGCAGCGGACTCCGTCTGAAGAACCTTCCGGGCTACGACACCGTTCTCGTGAACACCGCCAGGTCGCTCTCTACCCGTTTCCGTCCGGGCGCAGGAGTCATCCAGTCCTGGAACGTGACCGGCGGATGGCAGAAGGAGAGAGGCTGGAAGTGCCCTGTCATCATCGACAACCTTATGAACCTCGAGCTTCTTTTCCGCGCCAGCGTGATTTCCGGCGACCCGTCTTTCCGCGAGATCGCAATCAGCCACGCCGACAGGACCATCGACAATCATTTCCGCTCCGACTACAGCACCTACCACGTGGTTGACTATGACCCCGAGACAGGTGAAGTCCGCGGAAAATACACCGCTCAGGGCGCTGACGACGCTTCACGCTGGGCACGCGGACAGTCCTGGGCCCTCTACGGCTACACCGTTCTTTACCGCTACACCGGCGACGAGCGCTATCTGTCTCAGGCGAAAAATATCGCCCGCTTCCTTCTCGCCGAGCCGAATATGCCTTCCGACTTCATTCCGCTCTGGGACTATGACGCAGCGCAGTACGGCGCCGAGAAGCCTCAGTACGCACCTTACGCCGAGCAGAGGGATGCCTCTTCAGGAGCCATTATGGCTTCCGCTCTCTATGAGCTCTGGCAGTACACCAAGGACGGGGAGTATCTCAAGACCGCAGACAAGATTGTCAAGGCTCTGAGCGCAGCTCCATACCGCGCGGAACTCGGCACCAACGGCGGATTCCTCCTCCAGCACTCTGTGGGCAGCATTCCGCACGGCAGCAGCATCGACGTTCCGCTCAACTACGCCGACTACTACCTTCTCGAGTCCCTCGTACGCCGCCGCCACATAATCAACGGCGAGAACCCAATTCAGTAATCGGATATGGAACAGGTATTCAGCTATATTATAGGTTTGGGGGCAGCCGTGATGATGCCGGTGATTTTCACCATCCTCGGCATCTGCATCGGCATCAAACCGGGCAAGGCGCTCAAAAGCGGACTTCTCGTCGGAGTGGGCTTCGTGGGACTTTCTGTCGTAACGGGGCTTCTCACCAGCGCGCTCGGCCCTGCGCTCACCAAAATCGTGGACATCTACGGCCTTCAGCTCAAGGTTTTCGATATGGGCTGGCCGGCTGCCGCTTCGGTGGCGTATAACACCGCAATCGGCGCGCTCATAATCCCGATCTGCCTCGGAGTGAACCTCCTGATGCTCTTCACCAAGACCACCCAGACCGTCAACATCGACCTTTGGAACTACTGGCACTACGCTTTCATCGGCGCCGTGGTCTATTTCGCCACCGGCAGCCTCCTCTGGGGATTTTTCGCGGCCATCGTCTGCTACATAATCACCCTTGTGCTCGCCGACCGCACCGCCACCAAATTCCAGGGATTCTACGAGGGAATGGAAGGAATATCCATCCCGCAGCCTTTCTGCCAGGGTTTCGTGCCGTTCGCCGAGGCCATCAACGCGGGGCTTGACAAAATCCCGGGCTTCAACAAACTGGACATCGACGCCGAAGGAATGAAGAAGAAATTCGGCCTTTTCGGAGAGCCGCTTTTCCTCGGAGTCATCATCGGAATCATCATCGGCTGCCTCAGCTTTTCTTCCTGGAAGGAGATTGTGGACGGGATTCCGTACATCCTCGGACTCGGCATCAAGATCGGAGCCGTTATGGAACTCATCCCACGCATAACCTCTCTCTTCATCGAGGGTCTGAAACCGATCTCGGAGGCCACCAAGAGCCTTATTTCCCGCAAGTTTAAGGGCGCGAAGATGAACATAGGCATGAGCCCTGCGCTCGTAATCGGCCACCCTACGACCCTCGTTGTGTCGCTGCTTCTCATCCCTGTGACTCTCATCCTTGCAGTGGTGCTCCCGGGCAATGAATTCCTCCCGCTGGCTTCGCTTGCAGGAATGTTCTACATCTTCCCGATGGTTCTTCCTATCACCAAGGGCAATGTGGTCAAGACCTTCATCATCGGACTTGTCTGCGTTCTGCTTGGCCTCTATTTTGTCACTGACCTCGCTCCGTATTTCACTCTTGCCGCCCAGGACGTTTACGCCCAGACCGGGGACGCCGCAGTGGCCATCCCTGAAGGCTTCGAGGGAGGCTCGCTCGACTTTGCGTCCAGCCCTCTCGCGTGGGTGATTTTCCACCTTACGCACAGCTGCAAGTGGATGGGCATCGTCGCTCTCGTGCTCTGCACCGGAGGCCTGGTTGCCTGGAACAGGGTGAAGATTGTAAAGGGTCAGAAAGCTGCCGTTGCTTCTGCCGAAGCTTCCGAGAACATTGAAAACAAAGATTCTAAAAACGAATAGATTATGAAAAAGTTAATACTCACTGCAGCCCTGGGCTCACTCGTAGCCCTCTCGGCTTTCGGCCAGGTGAACTACACCGTCCAGACGGCGTGCCACCCGGACGACGTGAAACACTACGACACGGAGCGCCTCCGCAGCGCATTCGTGATGGAGAAAGTGATGGCTCCGGACGAAATCAACCTCACCTACACTCTCTACGACCGTCTCATCTACGGCGGCGCTATGCCGGTGAACAAGACCCTCACACTCGACACCTTCCACGAGCTCAAGGCCGAGCACTTCCTCGACCGCAGGGAACTCGGAGTCGTTAACATCGCAGGCGACGGGATCGTCACCGTTGACGGCAAGGAGTATAAACTTAAATATAAGGAAGCTCTTTATGTGGGTTGCGGGAAGAAGGAAGTCACCTTCCGCAGCGTTGACCCGGCAAATCCTGCGAAGTTCTATCTCAACTCCGCTCCTGCCTACAAAGAGTATGTGACTCAGATAATTACGACCGACAAGACGGCCGATCCGAAGAAATATGCCTTCGCAATCTCCGACCACTACGGAAAGATGGAGGACTCCAACGACAGGGTTGTGAACCAGCTCATCGTATGGCCTGTGCTCAGCAGAGTGAAGGGCGGCGGAACAAACCAGCTTCAGATGGGTCTTACGGAACTTGCTCCCGGTTCAGTCTGGAACACTATGCCGGCCCACACCCACACCCGCCGTATGGAGGCATATTTCTACTTCAACATCGCCGAAGGCAACGCAGTCTGCCATCTTATGGGTCAGCCGCAGGAAGAGAGGCTCATCTGGCTCCACAACGAGCAGGCAGTCACCTCTCCTGAGTGGTCCATCCACGCAGGCGCAGGCACCCGCAACTACACCTTCATCTGGGGTATGGGCGGTGAGAACCTGAACTACGGCGACAAGGACGAAATCTCGTATCTCGAAATGAAATAGTCCCGCAATCTGTCGGTATTAAATAGATACTTGCGGAAATAGAATAGATAATATAACAACTTTAAAAGTTACAGAATTATGGTAAGTTTTTCACTCGAAGGAAAGGTTGCGCTCGTAACGGGTGCATCCTACGGTATCGGTTTCGCAATTGCAACCGCATTCGCTGAGGCCGGGGCAAAGATCGCTTTCAACGACATCAAGCAGGAACTCGTGGACAAGGGAATCGCTTCCTACAAGGAAAAGGGCATTGACGCGAAGGGTTATGTCTGCGACGTGACAAAAGAGGATCAGGTTCAGGAGCTCGTGAAGAAAATCGAGAAGGACCTCGGCCCTATCAACATCCTTGTGAACAACGCCGGCATCATCAAGCGCATCCCTATGTGCGAAATGAAGGCAGAGGAGTTCCGTCAGGTCATCGACGTTGACCTCAACGCTCCGTTCATCGTTTCAAAGGCCGTCATCCCTTCAATGATCGAGCAGGGCGGCGGAAAGATCATCAACATCTGCTCAATGATGTCAGAGCTCGGCCGTGAGACCGTTTCAGCATACGCTGCAGCAAAGGGCGGACTCAAGATGCTCACCCGCAACATCGCATCAGAGTACGGCGAGTACAACATCCAGTGCAACGGCATCGGACCGGGCTACATCGCAACTCCTCAGACCGCTCCGCTCCGCGAGCGTCAGGCAGACGGCTCACGTCATCCGTTCGACGCGTTCATCGTCGCAAAGACTCCTGCAGCACGCTGGGGCTCAACCGACGACCTCAAGGGACCTGCGGTCTTCCTTGCATCCCCTGCGTCAGATTTCGTGAACGGCCACGTCCTCTATGTCGACGGAGGTATCCTCGCATACATCGGCAAGCAGCCTAAGTAATGAAACGCACATTTCTGGCAATTTCAGTCCTGTCCCTTCTTCTTGCATCCTGCGGGAAAAGCGACAGGACTGTTTGCGTGTCCAACCCCTCAGAGGTGGACCGCACTGACGAGACCGTAGAGGTTCCGTTTTCCGCTCTCGGCCTTAGGGGGCTTTCCAGTCTGAATGCCGTTGTCCGCAGTGCAGAGGGCACCGAAATCCCGAGCCAGACGGTTTCTGACTCCGAAGGCGCTCTGAGCCTTATTTTCCAGACATCGGTGAAGGCGGGGGAGACGGCTTCGTTCACGGTTTCAAAGGGCACTCCTGCCGTGTATGACACTCTTGCCTGGAGCCGCTACGTCCCGGAGCGCAAGGACGACTACGCCTACGAGAACAACATCATCGTCGGCCGCATCTACGGCCCGGCGCTCGAAGGTCCGCGCACTTTCGGCCCGGACGTGTGGATTAAGAACACTCCGAGGTTTGTCTTTGACGACTGGCTCGCCATCCGCGACTTCCACCGCAACCACGGCGAGGGCTGCGACTGCTATATGGTGGGCAAGGCCCTGGGCGGCGGCGCGTGTGCGCCTCTTTCCGGCGGCAAAGTCTGCGTGGGCGACAACTGGGCCACGCAGAAGCGCCTCAGTAACGGCCCGCTTCGCACCGAGGCCGAGTTCACCTACGCGGCTTTCCCTGTGGGCGAACATTCCGCTACGGCCCGCAGGTCTCTCTCTCTTGACGCCAACACCCGTCTTGTCCGCTGGACCACCTCTTTCGAGGCCGAAGGCGTTGACTCCCTGGAAGTTATCGTGGGCGCGGTCGTTCACGACACCGTTTCCTTCGAGTTCGGCCAGAACTATGTTTCCTTCACAGAGTGGGCTTCGGACAGCAAACTGGAGGATCCTCACGAAGACGGCCTCATCAGCATCGGAGTGGTGCTCGCTGACCGCTTCAAGGGCACCCCGGCCATCATCGACGGCCACGCAGGCTTCATCCTGAAGGTTGCAGGCGGCGAAACCGTCGAGTTCTGGACGGCGTCCGGCTGGAACGGCGGCGGAGTCGAAAGCCCCGAGGCGTGGAACGAGTATATGAAGGCTCAGGCCTACGCGGTGAACCACCCGCTCACCGTTGAGGTCGTGCAGTAGACCGCTTTTTATGTGGGTGGGATAGATGTCGAATAAAAAGATGGGATACAAGGCTTGCGACGACGCTTCAGGCGCTGGAGCGCCGTGCGGAGTCTTTGAAGGGAGAGGCTTGTGTTGATAGGGAAGATGGAGCACGACTTCCCCTACAGAGGGGACGGGAGGGGTGTATATAAAGGTGAGGATTTTTGCTAGGAGCGTAACGCAGTAGACCGCTTTTTATTCGGCATCTAAACTTAAAGGACCGATGTTTGTCTAAATGGACGTTTTGAGCCTGCGACACGCACCGGCCCTTTTTTATTTTGGGGCCGCGGCGGCGGGAAAACTGAGAGTATGATGGAAAACAAAGACCAACAGATTTGCTCGGCACTCGGCCGGGGAGCCTACAGGGAGGCGTTTGACCTTCTTGTAGCTGCATACGGCGAGCGTATGTACTGGCAGATCAGGCGTCTGGTTTTCTCTCACGACGACGCTGACGACATCCTTCAGGACTGCTACCTCAAGGTCTGGAAGGCCCTTCCGAAGTTCCGCTCCGAATCCGGGCTCTACACCTGGCTCTACAGGATTGTGACCAACGAAAGCCTCAATTTCCTGCGCCGGGAGAAGTTCCTTTCGAGGTTTTCCTCAGTGGATGCCGAAACTGCGGCCCTAAGGAAAATCGACGAAGACCCCTACTTCAACGGCGACAAGCTCCAGAGGGCGCTCTACAAGTGCATCGCCCGCCTTCCCGCGAAGCAGAGACTGGTTTTCGAGATGCGCTATTTCGACGAGGTGGAGTACAAGGAGATGTCCCGCATGCTGGGCACCTCGGAGGGCGCGCTGAAAGCCTCCTACCACATCGCCTACACGAAAATAAAGGACGAACTGAAGGGCCTCATTGAGGAGTGAGAGGGCCGCTTTTGCAGCCGCAGAGGATAATTTGAGAACACGAATAAACTTTCAAAACGAAACGTTGTCTAAAGCAGTGTTGACTTTTGAGGGGAAACCGAAAGTTAATAGATAAATATATGAACAAGAACGAACAGGACATATTGAAGGAAAAGGCTCCGCAGCTGCGGGAGAACCCGTTCGGGGTGCCCGAGGGCTATTTCTCCGCAATGCGGGAGAAGGCTTCGAAGGCCGTGGAGAAAAGGGTAGTGAAGCCGGTTACGAAGGTCGTCCGCATCCTTGCCCCGACATTTTCCGTTGCCGCCGCCCTCGCGCTGTTCTTCATCGGAAAGCAGCAGTATGAGCGTCATCAGGCTGCCCTGTTGGATCCGCAGCTTTATTCCGAAAACTTCTCCACAAACCTCAGTTCAGACGAAATAGTTGACTATCTTATATATACCGGTGCTTCAGTTGAAGATATCGCCTCTGCAGTACGGTAAGTGAAATCAAGATTCACGCGCGTAATCTTGAGACTGTTGAAACACGATGCTCCGGCATCACAATGCAAGAAAATTATGAAGATTTTGAATAGTTTCGCAAAATGGGCGCTGGTGCTCGCGGTGACGGTGTTTTCCGCCATCTCCCTGAGTGCGCAGCCTCCGCAGGGCGAAGGGCAGCCGGACGGCAAGAACGCCGAATTCTGGAAAAAGGCCCAGACCGAAAAACAGAATTTCATTGTTCGCCGTCTCGAACTGAGCAAGGCCGAGAAAAAGGCTTTCCTGAAGGTATATAAAGAGAGCGAAGAGCAGAGAGGAAAACTTTTCGAGGCTCGCCAGAACGCTCTCAACGCACTCAAGTCAGCCGTTGACTCCGAGGAGGAAGTGGATATTCAGCCGTTGCTTCAGGCCTACGTTGATGCCCGCACAACGCTGGAGGAGTGGGAAAACAACGACTATCTGAGGTTCGCGGATGTTCTCCCGCAGGAGAAGATCGCAGCGCTTCTGGTCGCTGAAGAGGATTTCCGCAAGGCTCAGATCCACCATCTCGGCGGCCGTCAGGGCGGTGCACAGGGCCAGGGCGGTCCCGGACAAGGTGGTCCCGGACAGGGCGTGAGACCGCCTATGGGTGGCGGACCTGGAGGCTTCGGCGGAGGAATGCCATTCTAGTCTTTTGGGTCTGAATCTCCCCTCTGCATCGGTCGAGTACTCCAGTACACTCCCTCTTTGAGTGAAGATTTATCCTCAAAAATCCTTAGAAAGTGCGTTTTTGATTTATTTTTGAATTAGCAGAAAATCGGTAACTATCGTGAGATACTGATCCGAATACTTTCCATTCATATTTATTGTAACGTTCTCCCGTAGCGGTTCAACAATCTGACCCCCGCTGCGGGAGAATTCTATTACCACTCTATATGGAGGTTTCCGTTCGGACCCCTTGATGGACACAATCCTGGTGACTCCAAGCCCTTCGCAGGCGGCCTCTCTCCTTGCGGGCGTCTCCTGCGAGGCAGGCAGAATGAGGCTCAGACGGCCCTCCGGGGCAAGATTTCGCGCTGCAAAGCGGAAGATTTCCCCAAGAGGGAGCGAGTCCGCGTGGCGGGCCTGCGCCTTACGGGAGTCGGGGGAGTGGAGAGTCTCGGTGAAAAACGGCGGGTTGGAAAATATGGCGTCGTAGGCTGCCTCCGGGGCGAAATCCTGAAGCGATGTGTGACGGGCCCTAAGGGTGGCGGCCCAGGGCGAGGCGGCGAAATTCAGCGCGGCTTCTTCGGCCGAGGCCTCGTCGATGTCAATTGCATCAATCCCGATAGGGGACTCCCCGGCGGCGTTCTCCTCCGCGCTTTTAAGATGCGCTTCAGGCTCATTTGAGGATGAGATCTTGGCAGGGCGGTTCAGCAGCCTCTGCGCGGCCATAAGGGCGATTGCCCCGGTGCCGGTGCCGATGTCAAGAAGGCGGCGGTCTGTGCCCGGGCGCAGTGTCATCAGCGCCCCCAGCAGCACGCCGTCGGTGTTGACTTTCATCGCGGACCGCTCGTTCCGCACCTCAAACTGCTTGAAACGAAATGTCGCCATACAGTTACGCTATTGCTTGATTCTCTATCTAAGGGGGGGGGAAGAGACAGCTTCTATTCTGTCTCGAACAGGCCGTCGCGCATTTTAAGGCACCTGTCGCACATCTTCGCGAGCCCCTCGTCGTGGGTCACAATCACGATAGTCTGCCCGTGACGCTCCCTGAGGGCGAAAAACAGGGCGTGAATCTCCTGCTTCGTGGCTGAGTCGAGGTTGCCCGAAGGCTCGTCGGCGAAAAGAACGGCCGGGTTGTTCACAAGGGCGCGCGCAATGGCGACTCTCTGCGCCTCGCCTCCCGAAAGTTCGGACGGCTTGTGGGTGGCCCTTTCAGCAAGGCCGACCTCGCTGAGCAGCGCTGCGGCCTTCTCCGAGGCCTCCCTGCGGCTCTCTCCCGCGATGAGAGCGGGGATCATAACGTTCTCCAGCGCTGTGAACTCCGGCAGGAGGTGGTGCGACTGGAACACAAACCCGATGCGTCGGTTACGAAACTCGGAGAGCTCGGCGCTGCGAAGCGAAAGGACGTCGCGGGAGTCGATAGTGAGGCTTCCGCTGTCTGGCCGCGAAAGTGTGCCGAGAATCTGGAGCAGGGTGGATTTCCCGGCTCCGGAAGCGCCCACGATGGAGACGACTTCGCTCTTGCCGATTTCTAAGTCTATGCCTTTGAGTACCTGAAGGTTACCAAAGCTTTTTGTGATTCCTTTTGCCGTTATCATTGCGCTCTGCGATTAAATTTTCCGGGAGAGCGGTCTCTCCCGCCTGGCTTTTGCCTGCCTTCCCGGCGGAGGTCCCGTCTCGGGGGCGGCGAAGCCGAACTTCAAAGGTAGTAAGAAAAACTCAGCCGAGGCAGGCGGGAAAGAAAAAAGTTAAAAAATTTTGCAGTTTTGAAAAACTGGAGTATCTTTGCAGTCCCAATTGAGGGAACTCGGGGTGTGGCGCAGTTGGCTAGCGCATCTGGTTTGGGACCAGAGGGTCCTGTGTTCGAGTCACAGTACCCCGACAAAAGAGAGAGATGAGCTTTGCTCGTCTCTCTTTTTTGTCGGGGTACTGGAGTGCTTCGCACTCCTGGTACCTTTTATACACCCCCCATCCCCCTCCATAGGGGGAGTGGTGCTCCATCTTCCCTATCTCACATTCCCTCCCTTCGAAGACTCCGCACGGCGCTTTAGCGCCTTTTAAAGAAAGGAGAGCGATTTACACTCTCCTTTTTTTGTCGGGGTACTGGAGTGCTTCGCACTCCTTAGGTTTTTATTGTAATTCCTCCGGTTTGACTCCCAGAAGGTTTAGTTTGCGGCGGATGGCTGGCCATTCGTTTTGCAGGAAGTCTTCTTTCATCGCTTGGAGGACCCTCGAGCGGGAGTCGGGGGCGACGAAATAGCCTATGCCGCGCTTATTGTAGATGACCCCGTCGTCAGTGAGCTTTTCGTAGCTGCGCATAACCGTGTTGGGGTTCACCCCGATCTGGGCGCCATATTCCCGCACCGACGGAATCCTGTCCTCCTCCCCGAGCTCCCCGGAGAGAATTTTCTCGCAGATGCCCTCCGCAATCTGCAGATATATCGATTTATTCGCGTTAAATTCCATATTGCCTGTCTGACTTTTGCCAGTGTCTAACTTATCCTGTTACTGAACTTGAGATATAACTGTGCGCAGACTAATGCTTTACGGTCCGCACGCGGAGATAGGTCCAGATGATGAGCCCCAGGTTGACGACAGCGCTCAGGGCGAAACTTCCCCATTTGAGCAGGTTCATAGACCGCTGCGCATCAGCAGTGGCATCAATCATCTCGATGAAACCTTCGCCCGCATTCATCAGAATCGGAGACGAGAACATACTCAGCACCATTGAAACTGCAATTATCACGAGGAGGGTCTTTCCGATTTTGTTTTTCTTGAAATACAGCGCGCCCAGAAGGAACGAGAGAGTCCAGCCGAGGATGTTGAGGAAGATTCCGAGGGTCAGCTCACCCATACTGAGCACAGTGAATCTTGCGTTGCTGTTAAGCTCCTCAAGTCCTTCGCTGAGCTCCGACGCTCCGCTGAAAATGGCTGCCGCAAGGCTCTGTCCGCAGCCGGGGTCCACAAGGCACAGAAGGGCATCGGCCGCGAGCGCTATCGCGATGTAGGCAAGGGGAGCGAGCACAGCGACGTTAATGAGCATCGCCAGCGTCTTTTCAAGCGAAGACGCCGGGATAAGAGTGTAGAAACTGCCCCTCCTTTTGTCGGTAAAGAATCCGTAAGCCTTTGACGGAACGATGATTATGAGGATGTAGAAAAGAATTATGAAAGATATGAGCCTGCCGGGAAGTTCGTATGAGGCCCATTCCCCGCTGATGATGAGATTCATCACCCCGCAGAAAACGTAGGCTATGAGCCCTGCGAGGGAGGTGATGAGCACCGTGAGCCATGTATTATTGAATGTATTGCGGAGGTCGCTGACGAAATAGGTCCCGAACCTCTTGAAACTGAATGTGTTATTCATAATTTTCGATTGTTTTTATGGGTCGTCCTGATGCAGCTTTTGATTGTGCACCTTGCGCCGCCCGCTTGTTATTCGCCAACGAACATTGAAGCAAATAAATCCTTGTTCTTATGCACGGCATTGAATAGCGCCTCGATGTTCACCTTGCTCTCGCGCCCGTCAGGATTTGGAATGACCTGGATGCAGCCTCCCGGGATGAACTCGCTGTAGAGGGCCGCGGGGTTGATTTCGGTGCCGTAATCGAAGTAAACCTTGCGGGAGATCTCCTCCAGGCTTGCGTTCAGAAGCACCCTCTGCCTGTCCAAAATGATGACAGGGTCGATCACATTCTCCAGGTCCTTCACCTGATGGGTGGAAATCACCACGGTCGCCTCATCGCTTGTGTACTGCATCAGAGCCTTGCGGAACTGCGCTTTGGAAGGAATGTCAAGGCCGTTGGTGGGCTCATCCATAAAAATATACCGGCATCCGGTGGCAAGTGCGAAGCTGATGTGGGTCTTCTTCAGTTCTCCGGTGGACATCCGGTCCATCCTGTTCTCCTGCGGAACCTCCAGAAGCGAAAGCAGCTGCTCGAATGCCTCCAGGGAGAATCCCTTCCAGAATTTGCCGTAGTTGAGGGCGAACTCCATAGGTTTCATCGTTATCTCCGCCACCTCATCCCCGAGATAATAAACCTCGGTGAGCATTTCGCTCTTGCGGTCGAACGGAGTGAAACCGTCAACGGTGATGCTTCCGCCCATAGGTTTCTTGAGCCCGCAAAGCAGAGTCAGCAGGGTGGTTTTCCCGACTCCGTTTTCGCCCAGCAGCCCGTAGATGTTCCCCGGCCGCAGCTCCATCGTGATGTTCCTAAGCACGGCATTGGCTCCGTAAGCATAGGACAGGTTGTTGATACTAATCATTTTAATAGGTATTAATTTAACAAACATTTTCTCTCCAATCTCCTAGAAATCAGTGCCTTATAAAAGCGCCTGACTTCAATTTGATAGTGTATTAGTGTTGTAATACACCGCAAAGGTACAACAATAATCCAATCATCCAAAATTTTTTGAAGATTTTTTTACTGAAAGGAAAATCTCGGGTATTCCGGTTGCCTCAGTGAGCGGAAAGTATCTTTTCCTGAAACATATTCCTGAAATTTACTATATTTGTTAGTTTTTCCCGCGTGGGGGAGGGTTTGTGCAGAAGAATGGGGAGTGGGATTAGAGCGAGAAGGTCTATTCGGACACTTGCGAAAATTGGATAAGTTGGATTTAGTAACGGATATGGCATTATGAAAGTAGCAGTAGTCGGTGCGACCGGTCTGGTCGGAACAAGAATGTTGGAGGTGCTCGCCGAGAGGAATTTTCCTGTGGATGAGCTTCTTCCGGTGGCTTCGGAAAAATCTGTGGGCCGCAAGGTCCTTTTCAAGGGTAAGGAATACAGCGTGGTTTCGGCCTCTGATGCCATTGCGGCGCGTCCTCAGCTGGCGCTGTTCTCGGCAGGCGGGGCTGCTTCAGGAGAACTTGCGCCGCGGTTCGCTGCGGTAGGGTGCCGCGTGGTGGACAATTCCTCGTTCTGGAGGATGGACCCGGGAAAGAAACTCGTAGTTCCGGAAATCAACGGAGATGTCCTTGAAGAAGGGGATATGATAATCGCGAACCCCAACTGCTCCACCATCCAGATGCTCATCGCCATCGCCCCTCTTCATCGCCGTTACGGCATCCGCCGCATCGTAGTCTCTACCTATCAGTCAGTTACGGGCACGGGCTACAAGGCAGTGAACCAGATGAAGGCCGAGAGAGAAGGGGCCAAGTGGGGCGAATATCCTGCTGTTTATCCTTGTCCGATTGATATGAACATCCTTCCGCACATCGACACTTTCCTCGACAACGGCTACACGAAGGAGGAGATGAAGATGGTGAACGAGACCCATAAAATCCTCGACCCTTCAATCAGGGTCACTGCGACAACGGTCCGCGTACCGGTTCTGGGCGGGCACTCCGAGGCGGTGAATCTCGAGATGGAGAAGCCCTTCACTCTTGAGGACGTGAGGGCGGAGATTGCCGCATTCCCGGGGGCTGTGGTGCAGGATGACCCTAAGAACAACGTCTATCCGATGCCGATCAACTCTTTGGGAAAGGACGAAGTTTTTGTGGGACGCATCCGCCGCGACGAGTCTGTCGAGAACGGGCTCAACCTCTGGTGCGTTTCGGACAACATCCGCAAGGGCGCTGCCACGAATGCCGTCCAGATTGCGGAGCTTCTGCTGAAAAAGGGATTCCTTAAATAGCCCGGAAGAGGTTCTTCCTGAATTGCCTCCTGGAGGCTGAAGATATTGGATTATAATAGTTTACGATTATGTTCGCTAAAGAGATATATGTAGAGCGGCGCGCAGAACTTCTCCGCCGCCTAAGGGGAGAAAAAGGTATTGCGGTGTTCCTCGGAAATGTGGAGGCGCCGGCAAACTATCGCGGAAACGACTACAAGTTCCGTCAGGACAGCACATTCCTCTATTTCTGGGGCATTGACGAACCCGGGTTCGCCGCCCTCATCGACCTCGAAACCGGTGCCGAGACCCTCTACGGGGATGATGTTGACATTGACGACATCGTCTGGATGGGACCTCAGCCCTCTGTCCGCTCAAAGGCGGAGGCGATTGGAGCGGGGGAGAGAGCGGGCAGCACTGCAGACGGAGTCTCCGCGCCATACGGTAAGTTCTTCGAAGCGGTGAAAGCGGCAAAGGCTGCCGGCCGCCCTGTGCACTATGTCCCGCAGTCGCGCTACTACAACGCGACCCGCCTGGCTGAAGTTCTCGGAGTGCATCCCGACAAGGTGGCGAGCCGCCGTCTTGAGGACGGGAAGGGAGCTTCCCTCGCCCTCGTGCGCGCCATCATAGCGATGAGGATTGTGAAAAAGGCGGAGGAAATCGAGGCCATCGACTCGGCCTGCGACCTCGGCATCCGGATGCATACCGTCGCGCGCCAGGGTTGCAAAAGAGGCACTCTGGAGCAGGAAATCGTCGGCAGGATGGAGGGCGTGACCCTCTCGGAGGGCTGGGGAGTGTCCTTTACGACCATCCTCTCCCAGAACGGCGAGACTCTCCACAACCACACCCACCACCAGATTATCACTCCGGGCCGTATCCTTGTGGTTGACGCCGGAGCGGAAAGCAACATCCACTACGCATCGGACTTTACCCGCAGCTACCCTTGCGGCGGCCGCTTCACCCCGAAGCAGAAGGCAATCTACGACCTTGTGCACTCCTGCAATGAGTTCGCCTTCACCCAGGTTCGCCCGGGAGTCACCTACAAGGAGGTCCACATCGCCACTGTAACCCGTATGCTTGAAGGCCTCAAGGCGCTCGGCATTGTGAGCGGAGACCCTGCGGAACTTGCCGCTGACGGGGTCGGAGGTCTCTTTATGCCTCACGGCCTGGGCCATAATATGGGTCTCGACGTCCACGATATGGAGGACTACGGCGAGGACTATGTGGGCTATGACGACGACCAGAAGCGCGAGGGCGGAGTGGGGCTTGCAAACCTCAGAATGGCCAGAAGGCTCGTGCCGGGCAACGTAATCACCGACGAACCGGGCATCTATTTCATCCCGGCGCTCATCGCTCAGTTCAAGCGCGACGGCCTTGACGGCGGACGGGTGAACTACGCCCTTCTGGAGAAGGAATACCTCAATTTCGGCGGCATCCGTCTTGAAGACGATGTGCTCGTGACCCCGGAAGGTGCCCGCCGCCTCGGCCACAGCAGGCTTCCGATTGCATCAGAGGACATCGAGGCACTGATGGCCCGCGAATAAGAGAAGACCGACTGAAAAGCGGCCTGGTGCGTTGTTCTCCTTTTCAAATCCTGTAGAAAATGAAAAAGTACAAGGACAGTGAAGGCAGAAGGGTGGTCGAAGTGGACTCCCTCGCCTTCCTTTATGAAAGATACGGCTACAGCTGGCTGCGCCGGCACATCCTGAACCGCCGCCACAAGCGCGCCCTGAAGCATTCCGACATAATAGAAGCTCCCGACGCCGAGGTGGCCTACGAAATAGAGAAATACTATTTCATCCCCAAAGAAACCGTAAAAATTCGCCGAGGTTAACCAGATAGCAGAGCCGTAACTCCCCAAATGAAGAAGTTACGGCTCTGCTGTTCCGATATTTAACCCTTTTTAAGATTCTACAATCTCCAGTTTTGCGAAAACAATGCTCAAAGTTTTCCTTCCTTCCTCGAAATCTACCACAACTCTCTGATTCTCAGGGTTATAAGAAAACCACTTCCCCATCTCCGAATTTTGGATGGCGAACCTTCATCCCCTTCTTATATTCAACATGGGAAGCCTGCTCATCTTCGCCAAGGGCCTCAATGTAAGCCTTAATCAGAGAAGCGTGAGAGAGAGGTTTTCTCCAATCCTCCACATCTTCATTTGTCTCATAATCAAGAAGAACCACAGTTCCATGTGAAGAAAGTTCTCTGAGTTCGTTCACAAGGGCGCCTAGCTTGTGCTCAAGAACCCAATTGTAAGTTGGAATATAAATCTTTTTTCTCGCATCGATATACTCAAGAATTTCCTTCCCATACTTGTGTCCAAGTAATTTTCCGAGAGTTTTCCCGGTACGTTTAAGGTTTTTCATCTTATCGTTTCGGATAGTGGCAGTGCTAGTCCCCTCCCTCTCGAAAACCTTAAGACCCTGCCAAATCCCCTCCACGCAAGCTCCATAAAATCCCTTCATCCCCGGGACAGGAATATCCCAGAATGGGTAAAACGGAGAAAACTTGATGAATTTGGGATCAGTGCTTTTAGAGGTCACGTCAAGAATCACAGCGCCAGGATACTTCTTAACCAAATCCTCAACCTTCTTTCTTTTACTTTCAATTACTATCATAATATTAAATTTTATGGTTTAAATTTCAATCCTATTATCCCCACCTCGTCATGAAATCGGCTGCAAATATAATGTGTAAAATTTACACTACCAAATTTTTGTGTAAAAATTACCAAAAAATCACAGACGATTCAGAATTTATTTACCGCCCCGGCGAGCAAATATGCCAACCGCAGCAGAAAATTTTGTCAGGCGTTTGAGGCTTTCTCAAGCTGGCGCTGAGCTTTTTTGAGGCCTGATCAGCTATTAGAACGAGAACTGGTAGCCGAGGGAGAGTGTGGCGTATTGCTTGGTGGACTTGTCGTTGTAGCCCTTGAGTTTCGTGCCTTCCTTGTTGGTGTCGATTTCCTTGTCGCGGCAGTAGCTGTACATTGCCGTGAGGGTGATGGCGTGGTGCTTGGAGATGTTCCAGTCCACTCCTAGGGCGCCGCGGAGACGGTTGACGTAGGCGTCGTCGTAGCCGAGGAACTGATAGTCGGTGTAGGTGGCTGTGGTCTCGGAGTAGGTGGCGGAGAAGTGCGGCGCGTTGAAGATGTTTCTCATCTCAAAATAGATGAACGGGTCCAAGTGCCTGAAACCCCGGTACTTGACCGTTATGCGGGACTTTAGCTGAAGGGGGTTCCGCACTTCCTGGAACTCGTTGACGCTGTAGGCCTTGTGGGTGAACTGAAGCCGCTCCCTAAGGGAAAATCTCCAGTCTCCTGCGTCGTAGGTGCCGGTGAGATTGAGGGAATAGCGGTGGCGGGGCTTCAGAGTTTTGGAAGAGTTGTAGCCGCCGATGAAGATGTAGTCGAAGCCGGCCTTGAAATAGGGGCAGACCTTGTATTCGAGCCCGACGGTGGCCTGGTGGCGGTCAACTCCGCTGAAGGAGTCCTTTCCTCTGATTTCGTATTCCGCGCTAAGGTGCAGTCCCTTCACTATTTTCCAGTCCGCGCCCACTGAGGCCCTGGCGTTGAATCCCACTTCCTGTGCGCTGAGGGAGCTACCCCCGAGAGTACAAAGCCCAAGTGCGAGGGCTGATGCGAATATATATCTTCTTATTTTCATACTTAAAAACTCTTGAGGTCCTTAGGCCTGGTGACTCCTCCTATCGTCGAGGGAGTGTTTCCGTCGGTTATATAATATACCTTTATATATGCGGAGTCCTTCAGAAGGTCTATGTTGCCGATTTCGACATCGGTCGGGTGTACGCTGCAGCGGGTTTCGATGTCCTTGAAAAGTTCGTCCCTCTTTTCGGGTGCGAGAAGGTCCAGACGGTCGTAGAGGATGAGTTTCGATGCGTTGTGGGAGGCCTTGGCGCGGCTTTCGAGCACCCATATCAGGATGATTGACAGTGCGTTGGCTACCACTGCCACAAGAGGATCGCCCCAGCCGAGCGCGTAATGGGCCTCAGCGGTGCCGAGGCCTTCGATGCGGAAAAGCGGGGTGAGTCCGTTCACGGCGGCGATGGCAATTATGACGAAAAGGTAGGTCATTTCGCGAATCGGAACGGTCTCGGTGCGGTAGCGGATGACTCCGAAAATGGCGAAAAGTCCGAGCGTGAGACCCACTCCGACATCCACCCTGCCCATCGCGTAGAGCAGAAGGAGCATTGCGGAGGAGAAAAGCAGGAAGGTGAACGCATAGTCCTTGCGGCGGCTCTTGGGGAAATAGAAAAAGTGCACTATAATCCAGCAGGACAACAGGTTGAGGCCGAAGCGGAGCGCAAGTTCAAGAAGGCTTTGCGCCGTAGTCATCACGGGTTCGCTGAGTGCCCCCTGCACCCCGAGGAGCTCCCCGTCGTCAAGGGCCGCAGCGCCGCTGATAAGATTCTGAAGTAACATAGTCGTTGTATTTTACATCCCCATGGGATGAGTTTTCAAGTTTACAAATATAATCTTTTTATCTGTTCTCTCCCATTTGCGGGGGAAGTCCCATATTTCCGGTCAAGGGCTCCGACGGGCTTGAATGCCCGACCTTGCGAATCGCCCTCATCTTTTCCTTGAAGCGCCCGGGGTGTACGGACGGGTCGGTGGAGACCACTCCGATGCAGTATTTGCTGACCCTGAGGGGTTTCACCCTGCGGCGAAGAAGAATGTCCTGAAGGACGGAACGGAGCCTGGAGTCCTGCTTGAGTTCTATTATGACCGCATCCCCGAGCCCGGCCTCTCTGGAGTTGCGAAGATTCCGGAATCCGACCTCGAAATCGACGGTGATCCGCTCCGTAAGAGCTTTGTCCACAAGGGTTATGCGCGTAAAGCGGGTTTCAACCGAAGGGGAGAGGGAGTCTGTGGGGAAGGGATACAGTGGGGTTAGCCACTTAAGGGCTTCCCCTTCAATCCGCCCGCTGCCGAAGTCCTCCGGGGGGAGGGGAGTCCGCTTCTTTTTCGTCCTCGAATGGTTGTTTTTGCGCTTTACTTCAAGGAAACACTCCCCGGAGTCGGTGTAGAGCCTTTTTCGCACTTTGAACCTTGTGGCTTTCCCCCTTCGGTGCTCGGCGAACATCCAAAGAGACGTGGTGTCGAAGTAGATGCTGTCGTAGGTGAGAAGTCTGCGGCCGCCGTTTTCAAAGATGCGGTAGCCCGCGGCGAGAGCATCTGAAAGGACCTCCCGGAGCGTCCCGGTGTCGGTGAGATACTTCGTGTCCACGCGGTTCATAAGCCGGATCGAGTCCATCTCCTCAAGGCTGATGGGCTGGAACTCGGCTGCGAGCCTGAGCAGGTCTGTGTGCGTTTCAGTGGACATATTCTTATTGAGGCAAGACGCGTAACGCGGCAATCCGCTTTTTATTTAGCCCCGGGGATGTACTCATAAATCTTGTATTTCTTCAGCCGGCCCTTCGCGTCGTAGATGTACTCCGCCTTTTTGCGGCCCAGCTCGTCGAACTCGAATTTGCGGACATTGTCGAGGCGGTTGTTGGAGTTGTAGACGCTCTCGCGGAGGACTTTGCCGTTCGCCCCGTGCTCGTAGCGCTTTCTCCACTGCATCCCCCTGCTGTCATACTCGATTTCCTCCACCTTTTTCCCCGCCTCGTTGAAGATGGTGACGTGGTCGAGGACTTTCTGCCCCGTCGCCGCATCCACATTCCATTCCTTCACGGTGAGGTTGCTCTTTGAGGGCTTCGTCTCCTGGGCTTCGGCGATGCCGGCGCAACATAGCAGTGCCACTATGCTTAATATGTATTCTATGGCTTTCATTGTCTACGAAAATTAATGTCTGCCACCTCCGCCACCTGGGCCGCCCTGGCCACCTCCTTGCCCGCCGCTCGAAGAAGCTGAGTAGGAAGCCGTAAGAGTAGTGCTGGAAGAGCCATATTTCAGAGTGTAGGAGCTCCCGCTCACAAGGTCCGGATGTGAGAGCACCATCCCGCTGCCGCCCTTGGAAGGGGAGGTGAAATCAAGCAGGAGAGTGTCCCCGTTGTAGAGTTTATACTGCGTGTTCGCGCTCCAGGAACTGACGCTAACAACAGGCTGGGTGATGCTCGCGCCGCTCTCCAGCCCGCCGAACGCAACGAGGGAACCTCCGCTCACATAGAGCTGGCACCTCTGTTCTGTGTTGGCATCAAGCGCGACCTCCGGGCTTCCGCTGCCCACTGCATAGACATATCCGCCCTTGATGTACATATTTCCGTTGGCGTCGAGGCCGTCGTTGCCGGAAGAGAAGGCATAAACGCTTCCTCCGCTCACCGTCATATCTCCGCCGGAATTCACCGCGTCGTCGCTCGAAGTGGCCGAGACGCTGCCTCCGGAGATTATGACCGTTCCTTTGGACTCAATGGCCTCGTGGGAGGAGGCGCTGGCGGTGACGCTCGCCCCGTCGAAATAGAGATTTCCCTCGAATTTCAGAGCCTTTGCTGACTTGGAGTCGTCTGAAGAGGAGGATGAGCTGCCGCCTCCCCAGTTCCAGGAACCGCCACCTGGGCCGCCCTGACTTCCGCCCGAACTGCTGCCATAGTTGCTTCCCGTGGTCTTCACGGTTACGGTCCCGCCGGTGAACCGGCCCTCGCCATCGCAGCTTATGCCTTTGGCGCCGCTCCCGCCAGTTGTGACGGAAAGCTCTCCGCCCTCGATGGTGACGGCTGTGTCGGCCTTGATGCCGGCCGCTCCGGTGACTTCTCCGTCAACTTCTCCGGCTGAGCTTGTTGAAACAATCGTTACGCTTCCCCCGCTCTGGTAGAAGGTGCCGTCGGTGGAGATGCCCTTTTTGCCCGTTGCGGAGGCGGTGATGCTGAGCGTGCCGCCTTCAACGAGGACTTTCTCCTGCCCGCGAAGGCCGTGTCCTCCCGTGGAAGTGATTGTGATTGAAGGAGTTTCGGTGATGCGGATATAGTCGTCGGAAGTGATGCCGGCTTTGCCCGTGGCGCTTACCTTGAGGCTGCCCGAGCCGCTGAAAACAAGCTGCCCTTCACTGAAAAACGCCGCCTTCATATCCTCTTCGGAAGTCTCGTCGGGGTAGGTTCCGGAGCTTGAAAGGGCTCCGTCGGAAAGGGAGTTTTCGCCCTCGAGGATGACGGAAGTGTATTTGTGGCTCTGGTTGTTGATTGCCGCGCCGGACGGGTTCTTAAGGCTCAGAGACTGAAGCACAATGACCTGTTTCACCGAGCTGTAGAGTTTGAAAAAGCCGTCGGAGCAGGCCCCGCTGAGAGTGTAGGTGTAGGAGTTCTCCGTGCCGTTATTCACGGTGACATCGTTGCCGCTGACGGAGACTATCCCCATTTCGTCCCCCGAAACCTGCGCGCCGCTCTCCGAGAAGACTATGCTGATGTTCCCGTCGCTCTGCTCGGGGGTGATTCCGCCCTCGTCGGAGGGGTCCTCGGTGATGGTGGACTGCGAGGTGGAGGTGATTATATTTCCCCTGCACCCCGAAAGCGCAACAACAACCGCCCCCAGAGCAATGAGTCCTGAGACTGTGTGCCGAGGGGCGTTTATTCTGAAAATATGTCCCAATCCCGTCAGGGAAGGAAGTGAAGAAAGTTTCATAACTGCCTGATGTCTAAACGATCGTTCAAATTTATTAAAATTTTGTTAAAACGAAAGTTAGACGCAGGAAGGTTTCCGGGGTTTAGACCGAAGCCGTATTTTTTGTCCCCGGGATTCAACGGGTTTACGGAGCCTTAGCTGCAGCTACGGAGCTTACCGGTACGGCGTTCGCTACAGCTTCTGAGCCTACCAGAGCGGCAAGACTGGGTCCACAATCAGGCCCTCTGTCCAGGAATCGATGACTATGGTAAAATCCTTCCGGTAGTCAATGGTAATCTCATACTTGCCTCCCGCCTCCATCACCGGAGCCTCTATGGCGATGGTTCTCACCGGGTCGGTGTCGGAAGGGCTTATTTCCATCGTGATGTGGGTTTTAGTCTCACGGCTTGAAGTCGGCATAACTCGCGCCGACTGCATCTGCAGGAGGCCGTCTTGCGACTGAACTGACGGAAGCGTCACCGAAGAGGAGCCGTAACTCAGTCCGTTGCAGGGATACAAACCCGTGGCAACGCCGTTCACTGTCCCCGACATCTTAGCCGAGGCGGGGGCGTTGCTGACCGTGACGGTGAGCTCTGCCATAATGCGCCTGAGCTGCTCCCGGACGATGCAGATATCGTTGCTGCCTTTTATTGTCGCGTCCGCAACGCCCCAGAAGGCGTGTTCGGGCGAGACTTCAGACTCTGCAAGGGAGAAAAGGAGATTGCTCAAAGTACTCTCACTCTCCGCTGAGAACGGAGATGTGAGATTTACTGCCACCACCACTTTGTACTCTCCCTTCTCCAGGATGTAACGCTCGGCAGAGAGAGCCTTCGCGTCGGAGAAGTGTTCTCCCTTCACGAGTGAACCTTCAGCGGCGCTGAATATCCAGAGGCGAATGTCATTCACCGAGGCGCTTTCCTCAGAGTCCTGCCAGGCAAGGGACACGGAAAGGCCTCCGGGCTCGTCGCGGTGCATAGTGCTCTCGCAACCCGCAAGGACAAGCGGGATGCACAACAGAAGTGCCCATATCCGGATATTCATTGTTTGCATTTTTGTATTCATATATATAGATCGGTTAGTTCTTTTGAGTTTCTACTGAGGCGTGACGGGCCTTTGCCGAGGTGGCCGCATTGCGGTCGATGCCCATTCCTACGGTTTCTATGCGGTCTGCGCTGATGCCACGGGCGACGAGCCATTTCTTCACGGCCTCTGCGCGGGCAGTGGAATAGCGGCTGTTCACGGCCTCGGTTCCCCACCTGTCGCACCATCCTCTGACGGTGATTTTCATCTGAGGGTTTTCATTCATCTTGGCGAGGATTTCCTGAAGGCTTGACTCCTCGGAGCCAGAGAGCGTAGTCTTGTCGAAGCCGAAATAGACATCAGGGAAGCTTACCGCAGGCTCATTGGCGGCAGGGCTTTCGGACTCTTTCTGCGGCCGGGTCGTCTGCTCCGGCTCTGCAGCGTTCTCCTGAGGCTCCTCTACAGCTGATTGAGGCTCCTCTGAGGCAGGTTTCTGAGGCTCGGACTGAGACTGAGTCGGCTCTGCAGGGTAAGTAACCGGGGCGGAAGAAGTTCCTTTCTTCGCCGCCCTGTTCTTCCTTCCGAAGACAAATCCGAGGCGTATTCCGCTTTCCCAGACGAAGTTGCACTTGTGAAGGTACACAGGCAGGGCGTCCATCCTGGCGCCGGTAAGGGCCGTGACGCCGCTGTAGAGCCCAAGTTGGAGCGTGCGGGTCAGGTGGCAGGCGACCTGGATGTCGCCGCCGTAGCCAAGATGCCAGTCGGTCCCGCCCTGAATGCGGCTGGTTTTGTCAGAAATGGTCTGGATGTCGGCCTTTGTGCTTACGGCATAAAGGTGCGGCGAAAGGGAGAGGGACCAGCGGCTGTTCCTGGTGCCGCTGAAAAATCCGAGAAGGTTGACATTCAGCCGGGCTCCGTACTGCCCTATGTTGACTTTGCTCTGCAGGGCGCTGTAGTCCCAGCCTTCCTGGCCGAGAACGGCGACGTTGTAGCGCGCTCCGTCGGCGCCGAGCCAGTAGCCGTGATCAGCGCAGTAGCTGCAGGATGCGAGAGTCATCTGCCCGTATTTGGCGACGACCTCCGCCGAGAGCACAGGGTTGAACCTGTATCCTCCATATAGTCCGCCCGTCCAGCCGAAGCGCGTCTTGTCGTGGCCGAAACTTGTGAATGTGCTCACTCCGAAAGGCAATCCGCCCTCGACTCCGATGTACCATCCTTTTTGAGGTGCACCTCCTTCATCTTCCGGCGCGGCGGCATTGTGAGCCGACAGTCCTGAAGCGGAAAGGAGCATCGCGAGGATGACTGACAGGGGAAAGAATAGTCTGTATTTCATCTTTTATATTGTTTTTTTCGTCTCAAAACAGTGTTGTCCGTTTGCTTTCAACACGCATTTCGAGGCTAAAGTTAGTGATAAAAAATGAGAATACAGGTGCCCATTCGGGGGCTTGGAGGCAAGTTTTGGCGTTTTAGCGCAAAATTGCGGTTTTTGGGCCCCCAATTTTTGCGGATTGAGCTATTTTTTGCCGTTGGCGTTATTGGCGTTTTCTCCATTTGAGCGGAGAAACGCCCTCCTTTTCGCTGAAGATCCGGATGAAATAGCTCTTGGAAATGAACCCTGTGGCCTCGCATATATCCCCTACGGTCATATCGGGTTTTTCCGCGAGTATTCCCTTCGCATATTCAATCCTGAGCGACGCGATCCACTCGCGGAAGGACATATTGTAGGTCTGTTTGATGTAGGAGGAGACGTATGTGCGGTTGGTGCCGAGGCTCTGCGCGAGGTCTTCGATGGTAAGGCCCGGGGCTGTGTACCCCCGCGAGGCAATCCAGTGGGGAAGACCCTTTTCGATAAGGGCATAATATGCGGGGACTTCCTTCTTTTCTCCGCTCTCCGGGACATTCTCTGTGCTTTCGGAACCCTCAGTGGCATTTTCCTCAAGGATGGTTTCCACCTTTTCATAGAAGAGAAGGTAGTTCATATAGGAGCAGAAAAGGTAGATGTAGAACGGCACTGAGGAGAGTACCCAGATGAATTCGAATTGCGCCGGCAGGAAGGTGAGAAGGGCGCAGCTCACCCCGTAGATTACCGTCCACCAGGTGAAAATGTACATCCAGCGGATGTAGGCGGAGATGTCCTCGGAGTGGGTGTCGTCGAAAAGGCGCACGGCCTGACGATAGGTCCTGATGACCCTCCGGGCAAGGCAGACTCCATAGATGACAAGCCAGGCGGTGAGGGCGAATATCCCGAGGCGTCGCGGCAGCCCCTCCGGAAGCACGAAAAGGACGACGGCGGAAAGAGCGGTTGCACCCACCCAGCGTGAGAGGTTGAAAAGGGTGCGCTTCGCGCTGAGGTAGGAGCGATCCAGAAGGGTTATCAGAGCCGCGCTGAAGAGCCAGTAGGCCAGGAAATAGGTGCAGAGGTTCAGAAGGATGGCGGCCTCGGGGCACTTGAAGCGCAGCCCGGTGCAAATGTGGACGGTGTAGTTGACGGCAAGAAGCAGCAACGCCCCGCCCATAATGCGGCGCGACCGCCGGTAATTTTCGAATATCGGTTTGTCGGGGGTTCTGCCGGTGAGAAAATATCCGCCGAAGAAGATGAGCAGCGTCAGCGCAATGCCGAGCGAATTTCTATATATTATTATGTAATCCATTTGAATCTATTTCATTTTTCGCAGTGCGAAACTTAAGTAAGTTAGACGTCGCGGGGGCGTCTGGGTTTATAAAAATGTCTAAAATGTGCAGTGGCCCTTTGGGACCGGGGGCGGCCTAGACTACGCCGAGGGTGGCGACGCTTATGCGGACCTCCCCGCCGAAGGCCTCGCGGAGGGGGAGGTAGCAGTTGTAGAGGGTGGAGCCTGTTGTGAACACATCGTCCACAAGAAGGATGTGACGGGGCGGTGGGCTCTTGGGGGAGCCTCGCCGGAGGGTTGGGGCCTCGCCTGCGCTGGCGGCAGAGCCTCCGGGCTTTGCGGCGGGTTTGGCGTTGGCAGAACCGGGCGGCGCGGAAGGTATTGCGAAGGTCTCCAGGGCCCTCTTCCTGACTGTGAACGCTCCGCTGACGTTCCGCTTTTTCGCCTCTACGCTGAGCCGAGTCTGGGTGCGGGTTGCTTTGCGCCGCCGGAGAATGTCGGTGCGAAGGGGCGCCCCCGTTTTCGCGGCGATCTCCTTCGCGATGACTTCGGCTTGGTTGTAGCCCCTGCTGAGCCTTCTGACCCAGTGGAGCGGCACGGGGATGACGGCGTCTATGTCTCCAAACTGCTCCGCCCCCGCGATTTTCTCCCCGAGCATCCCGGCGAAATGCCGCCCCAGAGCGATGTCCCTGCCATATTTAAGACGGTAGGTAATGTGGCGGAAGCCCCCTTCCTTCGCGAAGTTGAAGAGCGCTACGGCGTAGGAGTAGGGGACACCCGCCTCTCCGCCCGCTATCAGCGCGTTGAACCGCTCCGCCATCGGATTGCGCGGGAGGGTCCAGTTGTGAGTTAGCGGCATCTGCGCGAGGCACCCCAGACATATATCCCTTTCATTCATTCCCAACTCTTCCCCGCAGACACAGCAAAGCCGTGGCAGAAACAAATCCGCCAGCGCCGTAAGTGTCTGATTAATCGTAAGCTCCATTGTGGGATTTTTTTAGGGATTTACCTAGGAGTGTAACGCAGTAGACCGCTTTTTATTGGGCCTCTCTAGCAGCTCATCCCGCCGCAAACTTGGATTACTTGTCCGCTCACATATGAGGACAGGTCGCTCGCCAGAAACAGCGCCACCTTCGCCACTTCCTCCGGTGTGCCGCCTCGGCGCAGCGGAATGCTCTTCTCCCACGCCTTGCGAACATCCTCAGGCAGAGCCGCGGTCATATCCGACAGGATGAACCCCGGCGCGATGCAGTTGGCCCTGATGCCCCTCGGCCCCATCTCCTTGGCGATGGACTTCGCAAGGGCGATCATCCCGGCCTTCGATGCGGAGTAGTTGCACTGGCCCGCGTTGCCGTGAAGCCCCACGACTGAGGCCATATTGATTATGCTTCCGCTCCTCTGGCTCATCATTACGGGCGTGCAGGCGTGGATGTAGTTGAATGCGGATTTGAGGTTCACCGTGAGCACGGCGTCCCACTGCTCTTCGCTCATCCTGAGCATAAGGCCGTCGCGGGTGATGCCGGCGTTGTTCACGAGAATGTCGATGCGGCCGAAGTCTTTCTGAATCTCGGCGACGACTTCGTGCGCGGCCTTGAAGTCGGCGGCGTTCGATGCGTAGGCTTTCACCCTCACACCGAACTCCTCAAGTTCCTTCACGGTCTGCTCCGCAGCGTCGTTTATTGCAATGTCAGTAAATGCGATGTCAGCGCCCTCTGAGGCGAATTTAAGCGCCACAGCCTTTCCGATTCCTTTCGCCGCCCCGGTAACGAGGGCGACTTTCCCGGTTAAAAGTCCCATAGTGATGTCTCCTGTATAGTTCAAAATTCAACAATCCCGCTAATTTAAGAATTATTGAGAATATCAAGTTAAAAAATCCCAAATATATTTTCTACCTTTGCAATTGCTGGCTGTCTTAAGGCGCAAGAGCGCCGTGGGCCTTACGACTAAGCACCTCGTTAATGCAAAACGAGGGCGGGTAGGCTTAAAAAGATGGAATGCGAGGCTCGCGGTGAAGCCAAATACCGCAGCAACCTTTTGGTTGTGAGGATTTTGGCAAGCCGCACAACGAAGCAGGCCGCTTTTTAAGACAGCCGCCACCCAGGCTTTGGTGGTGGAATAGGTAGACACGCGGGACTTAAAATCCCGTGGGCAGAAATGTCCGTACGGGTTCGATTCCCGTCCGAAGCACAAGAAAGAGGAACGATTGAAAAATCGCTCCTCTTTTCTTGTGCTTAAGCCCTCTTAACCCCCGCAGACTCGTCTGCGACCCCTATTAGGGGTATTTCGCGCCCCGGCGTGGGTCCTTTCAGGACTTATTATGCGGGAAAAGTTCCAACTGGAATTGCTCTTAGATTACTCTATCCCACTTACTCTTAGAACAGCGCAATCAACTTGTCATAAAGCATAACAGTCAGCCCTGCCATAACAATCGAAACCATACTCATAAGCTTGATGAGAATGTTCAGCGACGGTCCTGAGGTGTCCTTGAACGGGTCGCCCACCGTGTCGCCCACGACTGTCGCGTGATGAGCGTCGGAGTTCTTGCCGCCGAGATTGCCCTCTTCAACATACTTCTTCGCATTGTCCCACGCACCGCCGGAATTCGCCATAAACACAGCCAGAACAAACCCCGAACCGAGTCCGCCGATAAGAAGTCCCATCACTCCCGCAGGGCCCAGCAGCAGACCCACGAGGACAGGGACGATGATTGCGGTGAGCGACGGAAGAAGCATCTCCTTCTGGGCTCCCTTTGTGGAAATCTCCACGCAGCGCGCATAGTCAGGCGTGGCTTCTTTCGTGAGAATACCCTTGATTTCACGGAACTGCCTGCGCACTTCCTCCACCATCTTCTGCGCGGCCCTTCCCACTGCGTTCATCGTAAGTCCGCAGAACAGGAACGCCATCATCGCGCCGATGAAAACTCCCACCAGAACGAGCGGGTTCATAAGGTCTATGTGGTACATATTCATAATGTCCGGAATCGTAGCCTTCGAAGCCTCGATCACCTCCCCGGCCACATTCTTCACCGCAAGCCCCGCGTGCGCAAGACCGATCTTGATTTCCTCGATGTAGGAGGCCAGAAGCGCAAGTCCCGTGAGAGCCGCGGAACCGATCGCGAAGCCCTTTCCTGTGGCTGCAGTAGTGTTTCCGAGCGCATCAAGAACATCCGTCCTCTCCCTCACCACAGGGTCGAGCTCGCTCATCTGCGCGTTTCCACCGGCGTTGTCCGCAATCGGGCCGTAAGCGTCGGTCGCGAGGGTGATTCCGAGCGTGGAGAGCATTCCCACTGCCGCGATTCCGATGCCGTACAGTCCGCCGCTCAGGCTCTCGGCGGAGAAACTCAGGTCAAACCCGTTGGCGCAAAGATACGCAAGGAGGATGGCTATCGTGATGGTAATCACAGGGATGGCAGTCGAGAGCATACCGAGTCCCACTCCCGAAATGATGACCGTGGCGGGGCCGGTCTGCGCGCTGTGCGCAAGCTTCTGTGTCGGCTTGTAGGAGTGTGAGGTGTAGTACTCCGTAGCCTTTCCGATGACAACTCCTGAAATAAGACCTACAACAACTGAAAGCGAAAGTTGCCACCAGTTCTCGAATCCGAGGACATACATAATCACGAAAGTCGCTGCTGCGATAAGAACCGAGCTTACATTCGTCCCGACGCTGAGGGATTTCAGAAGCTGGCTCATTCCCGCGCCCTCCTTCGTCTTGACGAGGAAAATGCCGATAATGGAAAGGACTATGCCTATTGCGGCGATGAGCATAGGGGCGAAAATGGCCCTAATCTGCATCTCGGGCCCCTGGAGGAAGAATGCCGACGCTCCCAGAGCCGCCGTCGCGAGGATGGAACCGCAGTAGGACTCATAGAGGTCCGCACCCATTCCTGCCACGTCTCCCACATTGTCACCCACGTTGTCGGCTATGGTCGCAGGGTTGCGCGGGTCATCCTCGGGGATGCCTGCCTCAACTTTTCCCACGAGGTCCGCTCCCACATCGGCCGCCTTGGTGTAGATTCCGCCTCCGACGCGTGCGAAAAGTGCCTGGGTCGAAGCGCCCATTCCGAAGGTGAGCATAGTGGTCGTAATCATCACAATGGTCTGAGCCTCACCCATTTGTCCTCCGTAGACAGCCGAGAGGATGAGCCACCACAGGGCGATGTCCAGAAGTCCCAGTCCCACGACCGTAAGACCCATAACGGCTCCCGACCGGAACGCCACCTTGAGCCCCGCGTTAAGTGAGCGAGAAGCTGCGTTTGCAGTCCTTCCGGATGCGTAGGTGGCCGTTTTCATACCGATGAAGCCGGCAAGACCCGAGAAGAAACCTCCCGTGAGGAACGCGAACGGCACCCATGGATTCTGCACTCCGAACCCGTATGCGAGCACTGCGAAGAAGGCTGCAAGGATGACGAAAACGATTGTGACCACCTTGTACTGCTGTTTGAGGTAGGCCATCGCACCTTCCCGCACGTGGCGGGCGATTTCTCTCATAGTGGGCGTGCCCTCGTCCTCCCGCATCATCTGACGGAAGAAAAAATACGCGAATCCAAGCGCAACTGCCGCCGCTGCAAGGACGAAATAGGGAACAAATCGGATAATTTCCATAGAATGTGTGTTTTATGTGATTATTTATAAGTCTGTGTGTTATAGGTATATATCGGTTACTCCAGTGTTATTTTGTTTCAAAAGTCCATATCCCCGGATTACTTTCGTTCCGAAAGTTTATAGTTACGAAACGCAAATTTAGGCATATTTTCATATAAACAAAATTTTCGGGGGAATAATGTGCATATTTTTTTTTGCCGCAGGGGAGCCGCAAGTCTGCAAAATTCCTTATTTTTGCAGTTCACAAAAAAGGTTCAGTCTTATGCCACACTTTACTCTTCCGAAGGACGGCGGGCTCATCGCCGACAGCATTCCCGAGGATATTCTACATTGTTACGAAAAAATCCCTACAGAAGTATTTGACGAGCAGCAGGATGCCAGCGAAGCCATCGCCGAGCAGATCATCGCGGCCATCAAAAAGAACGGCGGACGTTTGAGGCTTGGCCTCAGCACCGGCTCGTCTCCGAGGACTCTCTACAAGATTCTCGCTCAGAAATATGCCGAGGGACAGGTTTCATTCAAGGATGTCGAGGTTTTCAGCATCGACGAGTACTACCCTTGCAAGGGAATCGAGAAGACCAGCCGCAACACCGCTCTCCACGCGGATCTCATTGACCTTGTGGACTTTCAGGAGAAAAACATACATTTCCCGGACGGCTCCGTTTCCCGCGAAGAGGTGGGGGACTACTGCGCTGAATACGACAAACTCTCACGCGGGCTCGACCTTCTCGTTCTCGGCATCGGAGAGAGCGGCCAGATAGGCTTCAACGAGGCCGGCTCCTCTGCAAAGAGCCGCACGAGGGTCGTTCTTCTGGGCTACAAGTCCCGCAACCGTCAGGCGAAGAACTTCAAGGGCAATGTGAACCTCACTCCGCACACGGCCATCACGATGGGCATCAGCACGATGCTTTCCGCGAAGAAGATCATCCTTATGGCCTGGGGCGAGGACAAGGCCGGCGCAGTGAAGGCCGCAGTCGAGGGCGAAGCCACCTCAGCCTGCCCTGCATCCCTTCTTCAGGCGCACGACAACATAACCTTCTACACCGACGAGAACTCTTCGGCTAACCTCACCAGAAATGTCGCTCCGTGGCTTGTGGGCCCTTGCGACTGGACTCCGAAGTTCATCCGCAAGGCGGTCGTATGGCTCTGCCAGACCGTTCACAAGCCGATTCTCAAGCTCTCCCAGAAGGACTACCTCGACAATTCCCTCGGCGAACTTCTCGAACTTTACGGCCCGTACGACCAGATAAACATCAAGGTTTTCAACGACCTCCAGCACACAATCACCGGCTGGCCGGGCGGAAAGCCGAACGCCGACGACAGCACAAGGCCTGTCGCTTCCGCTCCGTTCCCTAAGAAGGTCCTCATCTTCTCGCCGCATCCGGACGACGACGTGATCTCTATGGGCGGCACGTTCATCCGTCTCGTTCAGCAGGGACACGACGTTCACGTGGCCTACGAGACTTCCGGCAACGTGGCGGTTCACGACGACGTGGTTCTCCAGCACCTGGATGCCATCCACGAGCTGGGCTATGCCGATGATTTCAAGAAAGTTAAAGACATAATCGCCACGAAGCGTCCGGGAGAGCCGGAGCCTCGCG
This sequence comes from Flexilinea sp., assembly GCA_963589825.1. Classification (GTDB taxonomy): domain Bacteria; phylum Bacteroidota; class Bacteroidia; order Bacteroidales; family UBA932; genus Cryptobacteroides. Next base: position 50,772 of record CAVAMP010000005.1, read on the forward strand.
CGCTGCTTGACATAAAGGCTGCAATCCGCCGTTCGGAGGCTCGCGGGGCAGTCCGCTCGTTCGGCCTCAATCCGGACACCAACGCCCACTTCCTCAACCTTCCGTTCTACGAGACGGGCGGCATAAAGAAGGGCGAGAGGACCCAGAAGGACATCGACATCATTCTCGATTTGCTCCACAAGGTGCAGCCTGACCAGATTTATCTCGCCGGCGATCTCGCCGACCCTCACGGCACCCACCGCGTGTGCACGGAGGCTGTCCTTGAGGCTCTGCATCAGTGCGAGGGCGAGGAGTGGCTCGGCCGCTGCCACGTATGGCTCTACAGGGGCGCGTGGATGGAATGGGAACTCGGAAGGGTGGATATGGCAGTGCCGTTCAGCCTCGAGGAGGTCATAAAGAAGCGCCACGCCATCTACAGGCACCTTAGCCAGAAGGACATCGTTCCGTTCCCGGGCGAGGACAGCCGCGAGTTCTGGCAGAGGGCCGAGGAGCGCACCCAGAACACCGCAAGGCTATATAATGAATTAGGTATGGCCGAGTATCAGGCCATTGAAGTGTTTGTAAAACTGTTTTAACTTAACAACCTGAAAATTATGAGAGTAATTATCGAAGACAGCGATGCACGCGGCTCAGTTTGGGCTGCAAGGTACATCGTTTCAAAAATCAAGGAAAAGGCGGCGCATACTGACCGTCCTTTCGTTCTCGGACTCCCGACAGGGTCCACACCTCTCGGAACCTACAGTGAACTCATCCGCCTCAACCAGGCAGGCGAGGTTTCCTTCAAGAATGTCATAACCTTCAATATGGACGAGTATGTCGGCCTTCCGGAGTCCCATCCCGAGAGCTACCACAGCTTTATGGCGAAGAATTTCTTTGACCACGTGGATGTCCCTAAGGAAAACATCAACATCCTCAACGGCAACGCCGCGAACCTTGAGGCCGAGTGCGCCTCATACGAGGCACGCATCCAGGCCGCAGGCGGAATCGACCTCTTTATGGGCGGAGTCGGCGAGGACGGTCACCTCGCGTTCAACGAGCCGTTCTCTTCACTCGTGTCCCGCACAAGGGTGAAGACCCTCACCTACGACACCCGCGTGGTGAACGCCCGCTTCTTCGACGGTGATATGTCCAAGGTCCCTGCCCTCGCTCTCACGGTTGGAGTGGGCACTGTGATGGACTCGAAGGAAGTTCTCGTTCTCGCGTTCGGCCACAAGAAGGCGCGCGCAGTGCAGCAGGCTGTCGAAGGGGCATATTCCCACACCTGCACTCTCTCAGCCCTTCAGAACCACGCCCACGGCATCATCGTCTGCGATGAGCTCGCCGCCGGCTGCCTGATGCTCGACACCTACAAGTATTTCAAAGACATCGAAAAATCTAATTTGTAACGCAAGTTGCTATAAAAAGAAGGCGGTCGAATTCGGCCGCCTTCTTTTTTTATGCCACGGTTTCGGCTTCCGGAGTGGTTTCCAATGTAAGATTTGCAATGATGCTCTTTCTCTGCTTCTTGAGGTCGAAGAAGCCGATGACTGAGATGACGAGCGAGCCGGCGAGGTCGAGCATCAGGTCCTCCATCGTGTCGCGAAGAGCCTCGTGGCCCTGGAGCGGAACCGCCTTGTCGAAGGTGCCAGGGGTGGTGAGGTACTGCTGGGAGTTGAGTCCGAAGATGTCGTCGGTCACGAACTCCATAATCTCCCAGAGCGCGCCCATTGCGAGCGCGAAACAGATCACCCACAGCGAGACGAATACCGGGGAGAATTTCAGCTTGTTGCCCTCCACCTTGTTGAATGTGTTTATGATGGCGTAGCCGAGCACTCCCAGAAGCACTCCGGACATTCCGTGTTCAAGGGAGTCCCACCACTCGAATTTTCCGTAGAAATCCGCCACGTCGCCAAGAATCAGTGCGCAGAAGCAGAACGCCACGAAGATGATTTCCATCAGCTTGGGGATCTTCACGTGGATGACCCTGTTCACGAACCTCGGCAGGAAAATCAGCACCATCATCAGCACCACCTCGAAGGTCTGGAACGCGAGGCGGCTCTGGGTGGCGTCGTCCTTGATGATGCACAGCGAGGCGATGCCTGCGGCAAACAGAACGCCGCAGAGCGAGAGGATTACTTTTGAAAACAGGGTGAGCTTGGCTCTTTCAGGCTTGGTCGTATTCATAATGATTTTTCTTATTCAACTTTTGCAAGTGTGGAACTTGAGTTTCTTATCGTTGGGGCGGGTCGGCTGAACTCTTGTGGCATTTTCGAGTCTCAGAGCAGCTTCTTGGCTAATTTGAAGAACTTGTAGGGCATATAGCGGAAGGGGAGATCCAGCCAGGTCGGCGTGGAGAGAACGGCGCGGCGGTGGGAGAACGCATCGAAACTCAATTTGTTGTGGTAACTTCCCATTCCCGACATTCCCACGCCTCCGAACGGAACGCGGTCGTTGGCAATGTGCATAATGGTGTCGTTGATGCAGGCGCCCCCGGAGGATGTGCGGGAGAGAACCCTGTTGCCTTCCTTTCCGAAATAATAGAGCGCCAGCGGCTTTTCGCGGGACGAAACAAACTCAATCACCTCGTCCAGATTGGAAAATGTCTCAACGGGGAATATGGGGCCGAAAATCTCCTCTCTCATAACGGGGGAGTCGGGACTTACCCCCTCAAGCACAGTAGGGGAGAAATAGCGCTCGCTTCTGTCCGTTTCCCCTCCGAAGAGCACCTTTCCGTCGGAAAGATAGCCGCTCAGACGGTCGAAAGCCTTGTCGCTCACGATGCGGACAAAATGCGGGGTCTTCTTGGGATCTTCTCCGAGAAGCTCTCTGAACTCCTCCTCCAGAGCCTTCAGAAATTCATCTTTTATGTCCTCGTGAAGCATAAGATAGTCCGGCGCGATGCAGGTCTGCCCGGCGTTGAGGCTCTTTCCCCAGGCGACCCTTCGCGCCGCCACCCGGATGTCCGCCCCCTTGTCAATGATGCAAGGGCTCTTTCCGCCCAGTTCCAGCACCACCGGAGTAAGGTTTTTAGCCGCGGCGCCCATAACAACCCGTCCGAGCGCAGGGCTTCCGGTGAAGAAAATAAGGTCCCACCGTTGCTCCAACAGGGCTGTGTTCACATCTCTATGCCCCTGAACCACAGCGATATACTCCTCGGGGAATGTCTCCAGGATCATCTCTTCCATAACCCGCGACACCCTCGGAGTGTAGGGCGAAGGCTTCAGAACGGCAGTGCACCCTGCGGAAATCGCCCCGACGAGCGGCGTGAGCAGCAGCTGCACGGGGTAGTTCCACGGCGCGATTATAAGTGCAGTCCCGAGCGGTTCGCTTATTATCCGGCTCGAAGACAGAAACAGTTTCAAGGGAGTCGGGCGCCTCTCGGGCCGAGTCCACCGGCGTATATTCCTGCGATGGGTGCGGATTTCGCCCAGAAGGATGCTGATCTCAGTAAGATAGGCCTCCTCATAGCTTTTGTGAAGGTCCGCCCAGAGCGCATCGCAAAGCGCCTTCTCCCATCTGAGAACCGCCGCCTCCAATTTTTTGAGGTTTTCAAGCCTCGTCCCGACAGGCAGCGTAGCTCCGCTGTGGAAATAACTCCGCTGCTTCCCAAGAATTTCCGCAATCCGCTCCGCAGAAGCCTCCCGGATGCCCTCAGCCGCGCTCCCGTTTATGCGTCCGGCCGCAGTCTCTTCTATGTGCTCGCAAGATGAATTTTCCATAATCCGCAAAAGGTGTTATCAAGGTCTATCCCAATCGCCTCCAATCCCGTCCACATACTCAGCAACAAAAATAGTAATTTTCCGCAAAATGAGATTTACCACCGAAAAAGATGGTAAAATCCGCAAAGGTGGTAGGAAAACCGCAAGATTGTGAGGTTTTCCGGAAAATCGGGCAAAAAGATTTGGGGGAACAGAAGATTCGTTGGAAATAATGCGGCAATATAGGCTTGATTCGTTGGAAAAATTGCGGTGAAACATTGAATATTCGTTCAAAAAAATGTAAGTTTGCACAAAATTAAGAGAAATATGTTACAACGAAAGATAGAAAGGGCGCTGGCCGAATGGAAAGCTGAGCCCGCACACAAGCCGTTATTGATTATGGGCATCCGCCAATGCGGGAAGACATTCATCGCAAAACATTTCGCTTCGACAAACTACCGCCATTGGGTGTATGTCAACTTTATAAAGGAACCGGAAAAAATCAGTGCTTTTACCGGTTCAAAAGATGTCGATGCCATTTTGCTCAACCTTTCGGCGCAGATTCAGGGTGTGAAATTCGTCCCCGGTGAGACATGCCTTATCTTTGACGAGATTCAGGAGTGTCCCGAGGCGAGAACTTCGCTCAAGTTTTTTAGTGAGGACGGACGCTTCGATGTAATCGCCACCGGTTCGCTTCTGGGCGTGCAGGGTTATGGCAACGAATTAAAGAAAAAACGCCGCCAGTACATTCAGCAACAGGACCTCGGAGTGAATTCCGTCCCAGTCGGGTATGAAGACATAATTGAAATGTATCCGCTTGATTTCGAGGAGTTCCTTTGGGCGAATCGGATAAGCGCAGACGTAATAGATGTACTGTCCAGATGCTATCGTGATGAGACTCCGGTACCGGATGGGATTCATTTGGCGATGAGAAGGCTTCTGAATCTGTATGTCGCGGTTGGCGGGTTGCCCTCTGCTGTCAATGCGTTTCTCAGCACCAACAACATGAACGCTGTGAGCGCAGAATATCGGAACATCATCAAGGAATACCGTGACGATATGGTCAAGTATGCCCCGGACAGGGATAAGCCTCATATAAGGGAATGCTTTGATTCTATCCCGAAACAACTTGCGAAGGAGAATAAGAAATTCCAGTACGGCAGTGTCAAGCCGGGAGGCCGAGCTGAAACCTATAACGGTTCTTTGCAGTGGTTGGAAGACGCCGGTATAATATGCAGGTGTTATAACACCGAAATAACCGGTCTGCCGATGGAAGGCAATGCTAAGGACAATGTATTTAAGGTATATGTCACAGACATCGGCCTGTTGGTCGAATCGCTCGGGCCAGGCACGAGAGCCGACATCCTTCAGGGGAATTTGGGCGGATTCAAGGGGGCTATTTATGAGAATCTGATGGCAGACACTCTGCATAAAAAGGGTCAGAGACTCTATTATTATATGAAAGATTCCGGGCTCGAACTTGATTTTCTCGTTCGTCTGAACAGCGAATGCGTGCCGCTTGAAGTAAAGGCAAAGAACGCACGGGCGAAGAGCGTTCAGACTGTTCTCAAGCATCCTGAGAAATATAATGTGCATCAAGTCATCAAATTCGGAGACTATAACGTGGGTAGAGAGGGACCGCTGCTGACTCTCCCGAATTATATGCAGTTCCTTTTGGATTTCGAACTTGAAAGGATAATCCTGCAGCCGGTAGATGCGGATGCCGTTAATGAATTGGCCAAAGATTTTCTGCAGAAATAGAACTTCCCGGATATCGGGGGGGGGGAGGATTATAGTTTTATTTGCAATTTTAGAAAATTCATTGCATCTTTGCCGTTGCGGAAATTATGAAACGGAATTTATGTAATAATTGGATGGCTTATGAAAAAGACAAAACTTGCAAACCCCTTTGTGTATCAAGGATATGAGAGTCCGGAATACTTCTGCGACAGGGAAACGGAGACGGAACAACTTCTTTCTCATCTTCGCAATGGAAGGAATGTGACGCTTATTTCTCCTCGAAGAATAGGCAAAACTGGGCTCATTAAAAACACATTTTACCGCCTTCGGGAAGCAGACAAGAATGCCGTGTGTCTCTACTTGGACATCTATGCCACGAAAAATCTTCGCGACTTTGTGGAGCAGTTCGGCCTGCTGGCGCTCAATGAGTTGGTGAAAAAGAACGAGTCTTTTCTGAAAAAGGCGGCGAATTTCTTCGGCTCGCTGCGTCCCACGCTGACGGTGGATCCGCTCAACGGCGAACCTACATTTTCGGTCAGAGTGGAAGCCGACCAGGCCGCTCCCACAATCCAGAGCATTTTCCAGTACCTGAACCGGAGCAGCCGAGAGGTGTATGTCGCCATAGATGAGTTCCAGAAAATTGCTGAATATCCCGAAGATGGCACAGAAGCTCTTCTGCGGTCATATATTCAGTTCTCGCAGCATATCCATTTCATATTCTCCGGAAGCCGTCAGCATCTTATGACGGAGATTTTCGCTTCACCGAAGCATCCGTTCTATCAAAGTACGGAAATGATGGGGCTCAGTCCGCTCGACGAAACCGTTTATTATGAATTCTGCCGGAACTTTTTCCTGAAAAAGGGCGGGGATTTATCAAGGGAGGTTTTCGCCGAGGCGTATCGGCGCTATGAAGGGCACACCTGGTACATCCAATGCCTTATGAACCGTCTGTATGAGAGGGAAAAGAAAGTCAGTGAACTGTCCCAGCTGAACGCGGCAACGATTTCCGTCTTGAAAGGCAGGGAACCGCAATATGAAAATTTGTCCCAGTTCTTTACGGAAAACCAGATGAATCTGCTCAAAGCCATAGCAAGTGAAGGCGTGGTGGCGCAACCGACATCCGCAAAATTCATCCGCGACCATCGTCTTATGGCGGTCAGCAGTGTAAAGACCGCCCTCGAAAGCCTCGAGGAGAAGGAACTTGTGTACCGCACGGGCGAAGGTTATATGATTTACGACCGTTTTATGGCACTCTGGCTGAGACAATTATAGGAGATTGTGAGGTTTTCCGGAAAAATGGCGAAAAAGATTGTGAGGTTTTCCGGAAAATCGAGAAAAAAGATTTGGGGGAAACTGCAATAGTCGCTATTTTTGCAGTCGGAACTTGTCGCATTTTCGATAAAACGGCTGAAAAATGTCGAGTAAAGCCAGCTACCAGTCATCCGCTAATGCTTTAAATTATGGAAAGAATCTTCAAACGGAAAATCTATAGCCGCCTGCTTGATTGGAAAAGTCAGGATGACGGCAAATCCGCTCTGCTTGTTCAGGGGGCGAGGCGAATCGGAAAGTCCACTGTCGTTGAGCAGTTCGCCCGGGATGAATATGAGTCATACATTCTCATCGACTTCAGTACCTGTCCGAAGGAAGTCAAGGAACTGTTTAATGATATTTCAGATTTGAACTATATCTTTCTCCGGCTGCAGCTTATATATGGGGTGAGTCTCGTTGAGCGGAAATCTTTGATAATTTTCGACGAGGTGCAGTTCCAGCCCCTTGCCCGTCAGGCGATAAAATCCCTGGTCAAGGATCATAGATACGATTACATAGAAACAGGTTCGCTCATTTCCATAAGAAAAAATGTGGCCGGGATACTGATACCGAGCGAAGAGAAATCCGTAAATATGTATCCTATGGACTATGAGGAATTCCGGTGGGCTCTGGGTGACACGGCTACCATCCCCCTGCTCCGCTCCGTGTGGGAAAAGCCTCAGGCCCTTGGGGAAGCACACAGAAAACTTATGCGCGATTTCCGACTTTATATGCTTGTGGGCGGAATGCCGCAAGCGGTGAACGCGTATCTTGATACGAATAATTTTGCCGCCGTGGATGAGACAAAAAGATCCATTCTGGACTTGTATGATGCAGATTTTATGAAGATTGACCCTTCGGGAAAAGCATCCAGGATTTTTTCCGCCATCCCATCTCAATTGAGCGCGAACGCATCGCGCTACCGCCTGTCGTCTGTCGTCCCGAATGCGGATAATTCGGATTACATCGAACTGATTTCGGAAATCGAGAAGACAATGACGGTGAACATAGCCCATCATTCGGATGACCCCAATGTCGGCCTCGGTAACACGGAGAGCCTGACGCAATATAAGATCTATGCCGGCGACACCGGACTCTTTACGACTCTTGCCTTCAAGGACAAGGCCTTCACTGAAAATTCCATCTACGAGAAACTTCTGAGCGATTCTCTCCCTGCAAATCTTGGCTATATGTATGAAAATATTGTCGCCCAGACTCTTGTAGCCTCCGGTTATAAGCTGTTCTACCACACTTGGCCGACGGAAAGCGGGAAGCATTTCTACGAAGTCGATTTCCTCCTCTCGAAAGGCTCCAAGTTGACCCCAATAGAAGTAAAATCCTCATCCTACAGGCGGCATGCGTCGCTCTCAGACTTCTGCGAGAAATACTCCTCAAGGATTACGAACGACAGATACCTGATTTACACGAAGGATTACGCCAAGGAAGGCACCCTGACCTACCTTCCCGCCTATCTCACATTCCTGCTGTAACTCGTGTCTGCTTCTCGCGTCTGAAAAACGGTGGATATGTGCAAATAGCCCTCAACCATTTGGTGGATATGAACAAATCGCCCCGGAGCTTGGACGGCTTCGGGGCGAAATTTTATTGTTTGCGAAGTTCGGGCTTACTCGCCCTCCGGGACATTGTAGATGATCATCGCGCTCAATGTTTCGTGATTGTCTCCGCCGCAGGCTCCATAAAGGATGTCCTCTACTTCGTCTGGATGTTCGGCAATGAAACTGTTTATCCTGCTTTCCAATCCGCTACGGCCGCTTACGCTTGTCGCGAAAATCTTTACCTGTTTCATAACTTTGTTTCTGAAGTCAATGGTGGAACTTAGTGGCAATCAATGGATTCCAGCAGGAAAGCGAGATTGATTCTGTCTTGTGGGCAGAATAGCTCGCTAAATACCCTACGTCCATCACGATAATCAATTCCACATCCTTTAACTTCTGTTATTGTATCTATGGAATGTATCCATTCGTCTTCGATGCCATATTCGGTGTCGTTAACATATATAGCCGTAACCGGGTACTTGTCTGCCAGGGGATGGTTTTCCAATGAAATAACTCCGTTACCTTCGGCAAGCTTTTCCTTAAGCAATTCATAGGAATAATCAAAAATTGCGTAGTCGCATATCGCGTTCTGATATTCTGAAACCATTACTCCGGCTTTAATACGTGCCTTCTCGATTGATTTGTCTTCTCCTGCATTCTCCAGCTTACTTTCAAGTAGGCTAACTATGCACCTCAGAAGATTGAAATACTTGATATCATGTAAATCGAGTTTCCTGTCATCTTCCGGCATCGCTCCTTCCGTTTGTATATATCCTCCGTCAATCCCGGCCTCGACCCTATAAACGACAAGGTTATATTTATAATCAACGAAGACGCCCTCAGGACGCAGATGCTTGTGACCGGTGTCTATAGTATCGACATCTTCGAACTCCGACTCGCCCTTCTCTACGTCTTCAATCAGACCCTTATCACTCGCAATATCATACAATGTTTTATAGTAGTTATAGAATTTATCGTGCGATTCTTTAAATCTCTTATAGAGCTCAGCGGCCTTGCCTACATTGCTATCTGGAGACGGTGTAGCTGTGTCTTCCTGAGGCTTTCTGCTCTTTTTCGGTGTCTTGAGAATCTTGTCGGCAGATGCTTTGTTCTCTGTCAGATAGTCCACTAATTTCGAGCCCAACTGCTGGGTGTTCCACTTTTCTTCGACCTCGAAATTTAATTTGGAGGCGATGTCTTTCAATGTACTTGTCACCTTGCGCTCTTGGACTTCTTGAAAAACTTCAATGCTATTGTTGTCGCGTTTTCTGACAGTTATATCATTGAATTTCGCCTCGGTCCCATCACCGAATTCTTTTACCAGATGGCGGCCTAGATCTTGAGTGTTCCACTTGGGTAATACCTTAAAATTGTTCTCTTCCGCCAGTTGCACCATAGTCGCCCAGGCATTACTAAAGACCCGTAGGACGCTGACGTGGCCACTATCCTCAATTTCGATAGTGTATTCGCCTGCAATTACTGATTTTTTTGCCATAATGTTAGATTTAATTAGTTTAGATGTTTAATGTGTTGCTTTATCATTGAATGTTTAAGTGTTACTTTATCAGTTCGGCTCCGCGGCCTTTGTAGTAGTACCAGAGAAGGTGGTCAAGACCGTTTCTGCTGACTTTCCTGCCAGTTTCCTCTTCTGCTGATGCCCTGATGGCGTCAAGCAGGCACTGATAGTCTCTGTATGTCCGCGAATATGGTATGCCGTTTCTCTTGAGCTTTTTCACATAGTTGGCAGACCATTTCGCCGTGTAGTATACCTTACTCAACACCTCGCAGATGACGCTGTCAAAGATGGAGTAGCTGTCCTGATAGTCCGGACCTTCATAGGCCATGTAATCTGGGTCGAAAATATAGAACGCGGCGTAGTGGCAGAATTTGGTTGCGAACGAAAAATTCTCGCGGCCGTGGTGTTGAGCGTCTTTCGGAGTGGTTTTTTCGCTGAGAATGTCTATAAGTTCATATTGTTTATTGTTATTCTTCAGCAATTCACAAAAGTCTCCCGATTTCTGCTGCCTGTTCACGATTCTTTCCGTGAGCTCAATCCTTCCTACTCCGTCGGAGTTGAGACGGGTGGAGTTTTCTGCGTCTATCGCACAGATGCTGTTGAATATGAGGAACTTGAAATAGTCGGCGTCATTGCTGAATTTTCCTTTGAAAACGCCTAACCATTTGTCCATAATATCCAGATAATCAAGTCCTAAGTCCTCGCGTATGCCTTGCATTATCCCAAGATTACCATAGATCCCGCCACCCTTCAGATCACTCCATACAATATCCTCATTAAGGGCGTTTTTGCAATATTCAGTCAGAAGAGTGAGCCAAAAGGCAGACGAACCTCTGTAGCCCGGATAATCTTTGTATGGGTCTGGCGTTGCCGGAGTGGCCTCAAACGCATCTTTCCACTTCTTGCCGGGGTGTGAGCATCTGTCGGATGACCTTGAATATGCGCCGTCGTGCGCAATCATCGCCTCGACTTTTGCCACATTCTCAAATGTGACTTTGACGGGAGATGCAAGAGATTTCCCTCCTGCCCGGTAGCGTCCTTTCCCGGTTTCCTCGGTTTCGAGGTAGTAGTCCTTTTGGGCTCTGTCCAATTCGTCTCTTATCATACTTTTGGTATTAGTGTCAATAATTCCCTTGTTTTCGGGGATCTGTGGTTTTGGGTTTCATCTTTTCGGACCGGGCCTCCTGTGGTCGGAGGAGGGCAACAAAAAAGGACACGAACTTTGGTTCTTGTCCTCTTATCAGGTCTTAGACTACCCTCCTTACGAACAAGTAACAAGGCTCGTGTCCTGATATCGGGTATATTGACCTATACCAATACCAATGGACACAAGCGTTGCTGCTTCAGCCGATAAGGAATCAAAGTGTCTAAGTTTGATAAGATGGCTGAACGATGAAACGCTCTATGTCAATGCGGCTGCCGGAAATCCGGTCAGTCTGTGTCTTCTTCGGGCGGTTATGACCCGAAAACTGCGTAAAGTTACATAAGGCTTTTCACAAATCCAAGAATTTCAAAGAGAATTTTTGCAAATGTCTGAAATCGCGCCCGTGGATGAAAGTTTTTGCCGGTCCTTGTTAGTCCATAATTTGGAAATTGTGGGGAATGGGAATATCTTTGCAGCGTTATGACTAGTTCTTCACCGGAAATACAGGAGCTTTGCCGCAAGATTGAGACTGCGGTGGGACGGGGTATGCACACTCCCGCGGACTTTGATTTCCTCTCCGGGGAGATTTATTCGCGGACGGGGGAGTACATCTCTCCCACGACCCTCAAGCGCACCTGGGGCTATCTGACGGGGGTGAGGAACATCCGCTATTCCACCCTCGAAATCCTTTCGCGCTCAGGGGGATACCGGAGCTGGGAAAATTATCTTGCCGAGAGAAAACTATATCTGGAGCCCGACTCGGGGTTTGTGAGCCGGGGAATTGTTGAGGCGGCGGCGCTCGGGGTTGGGGACATCGTGGAGGTGGAGTGGAAGCCTGATCGCCGGTGCGCCTTCAAGTACCTCGGAGGCGAAAAGTTTGAAGTCGCGGAGGCGGAGAACACCCACATTCTGGCGGGTGACACGGCTTCCGTGAAGACTTTCGTGCTGGGGGAGCCGCTGATTCTGAGCGAGCTCAGTCACAAAGGGAAGTCGGGACTGACTTATCTTTGCGGCGCGGGCGGAGGCTTGACGGCGCTTATAGCTTATTCAGCACATCTGGAGTTATAGATGGAGATCCACTTGTTGTACTCCTGCATACATTGCTCGCGGATGGCGGGAGAGAGAAGCTGGAGGGTCATCGCGTCGAGATCGTACTCGGCGCCGTAGCGCCGGGCGGTCTCGTTGATGAAGGTCTCCAGGGGGTGCTCTGTCATATACTCCGAGGCGAAAAGCATCGTC
>CAVAMP010000005.1:63251-69627 GCA_963589825.1 Flexilinea sp.
ATGTGGCGCCAGATGCCGCCAAGATGCAGGAGGGGGAGGATGCGGCCGAAGGAGTAGATGTCGCCGCGCGAGGCGTCTGTGCGGGCCTCAGGGGTTTCCTGCGGCGGGAGGGCCTGTCCTTTCGCGGCCCCTTCTCCCGCTTGGGGCGCATCCCCGACCGCCTGGCCGTCGCTCTGAGAGAAGCCCTCAAGCTGCTCAGGGGAGGAAAAGCCGGGGGTGCCGGCGGGGTGCTTTAGGATGGCGAAGCGGTCGGAGTCGGAAAGACCGAAATCGATCAGCTTCACGTTTGCGCCGTTGTCGGTTATGAGGATGTTGGAGGGCTTAAGGTCGCGGTGCACTATGCCCTGAAGATGGAGATAGCCCAGGGCGTCCATAATCTGCTCCGCCGCCTTCAGACGCGCTTTTCTCGAAGGCCTCGGCGAACCGCCCAGCCACTCGTCCAGCCGCACTCCCTGCACATATTCCTGCACTATGCACAGGCCCAGTTCCGGGTCGGAGATGAGGTCGTAGGTGCGCACAATGTTCGGATGCTCAAGAGGGTAGCCAAGCTCGAACTCCTTCTGGAGGAGCGTCTCGTGGAGGGCATCCCCCCGGCAGCTCTCCCCGAGGGCCTTCAGCTTGAACCATTTGCCCCTGTTCTGCGCCTTCACGAGGAGGAAATCCCCGTGGCGCGAAATCACTTCGCGGGAAGTGTATCCCCGCGAAAGCAGGGGCAGTTCCGCCGCCCCGACCAGTCCGGAAATGCTGTTTTCAACCGGTTCCATAGCGCTATAGTTTTAATAAAAAGGGCGCGTCCAAGTCCCGCTCGGCCACGCCCAATCCCTTCAACGCGGTAGACCGCTTTTTATTTGGCCTCTCGTGTAACTTTACATACCCAGCCGCCGCCCGGAGCCATCTTTACAGTGACTTTTTTGTCGGCAGGCACGCTCTCCGTGACCTTCTTATAGTCCCGCGCAGCCTTGTCGGCGTTCACTCCGTCGCGGAAAATCTCCATCTTCCACTCTCCCTCGCCGAGGAATCCGAGATCGAGAGTAAGCTCCCTCGGGTCCCAGCCTGTGATTGCGCCAACATACCACTCATCTCCGCTGCGGCGGGCAAGGCTGATGTATTCGCCGATTTTGCCGCAAAGGGCGCGGCTGTCGTCCCAGACGGTCGGAACAGCAGCGATGAAATCCGTGCACTCCTTCTCGCGCATATAGTTGGAAGGCGAGTCGCAGAGCATATTGATAGGGGAGTCGAAAATCACATATTCCGCAAGCTGACGGCACCTTGTGCCCTGGCTCATCGCCTCGGAACTTACCGGACGGTAGTTGCCGCGGGTGGCGTTGCGCATAGCGCCCTGGGTGTAGTCCATCGGACCTGCAGCCATTCTGATGAACGGCACTGTCACATCGTAGGTGACCTGGTCGTTTTCAGGGCCGCCCCACTTCATCTGCTCAAGACCGTAGACGCCCTCGTAGTTGATGACGTTTGGCCAGGTGCGGTTGAGACCCGCCGGCTTGTAGGTGCCGTGGAAGTCCATCAGAAGGTGATATTTCGCTCCCATCTCGGCAGCCCTCGCGTGGAAACGGACCATAGTCTGGTCGTCCCTGTCCATAAAGTCCACCTTGAAGCCCTTGATGCCCATCTCGCTGTAGTGGCGGCACACATTCTCCATATCGCGGTCGAATGCCCAGTAGCCTGCCCAGAGAATAAGGCCCACGCCCCTTTCGGCTGCATAGTCGCAGAGCATCGGAAGGTCAATTTCCGGAACTACCTGCATAAGGTCGGCCTGAAGGTTCACTGCCCAGCCCTCGTCGAGGATTACATATTCAATCCCGTTCTTGGATGCGAAGTCGATGTAGTATTTATATGTGTCGTTGTTGATTCCGGATTTGAAATCCACGTCGTAAACGTTCCACGTGTTCCACCAGTCCCAGGCGACTTTTCCCGGTTTTACCCAGCTGAAATCGGCGTTCTTGTCCGCAGGGCGGCCGAGTTTCCAGTTCATATCGTTAACTGCAAGGGACGCGTCGTCGGAAGTCACCATAATGACCCTCCACGGGAAAGCCTCTTTCCCTGAAACCCTTGCGATGTAGTCCTCCCTCTCGGTTACGACCTGCTGGAGCATATTGTGGCCTCCCTGACGGGTAGCCTTGGGAACCGGAGCGAAAACACCGGTAAGAGTCTTTCCGCCGTCCTTGTTGAAAAGGTACATTCCCGGGTAGTTCTCGAGGTCTGACTCCATCACGAGCACTTTTGTGCCGCTTTCGGCCTCCACTGCAAGCGGAAGGAACGCCAGACGGTCTTTCTCCCAGCCGGAGAGCTTGGAGACCTTGTAGGTATTCTCGAAAGAGTGGAAGAACTGCTTCTCGAAAGGTCCGGCGCCCTTGATTACGTATGGGATGAATGCCTTCCAGTCGTCGTAGAAGTTGAACTCGGCCTTCTCGGAAAGAACGTCCACCTCGCTCTTTTTGAGGTTGGACTGGAAGCGGTAGGCCACTCCGTCGTTGTAGGCCCTGAAAATGAGGGAGAACTCCTTGAAGACGAGAGTCATCTCATTGAAGTTGTCGCGGACCTCGGCCCTGTGGTAGGCGATGGCAGGGATGGTGGTGTCAACGCTCCTGCGGGTGACTTTGCGAAGCTTGTCGCCCTGTCCGAAAACCACTCCGTCGGAAAGGGTCATCGAAATTGTGGACGGGCTGAGGATGTTTTCCTTGTCGGTTGCGACCATATAGGTGATTTCGCTCCCGACTATGACTGTGGCGCGAAGATGCCCGTCCGGGGAGATTACCTGAATGGAGCCGTCGTTTGCAATGGCTGAGGCGCAGGTGAGAGCCGATATGGCTGCCGCTGCGAGTAATGCTTTGAATTTCATTGTGTTATCTGTATTAGTTTGTATTCTTTCTGTTTCGGTGTTGAGGAGTATGACGGGTAAATTGTTTTCAGGGTATCCAGTGGAAATCCCACATTGAGGAGCCTGTATTGGGTTTATTACCTTGAAAGCCGGACTACGATGCTAAGAGGGAGCTTCTTGCCGAACCGGTCCTCCAGCACCAGTTCCCCCGATTGGAGTTCTTTATATGCGTTTTTGATGCAGAAATTCTGCCGTACGACCGTCTCCCCGAGAACGGCGCTGAATCCGTTGGAGTAGAGGTTGAGGACCATAAAGCTGTCGGTGGGGGCGAGGATTGCACTGACGCACTTCAGGAGGTCATTCAGACACTCGTCCAGTTTCCATTTTTCTCCGTCCGGGCCGTGGCCGTATGCTGGAGGGTCGAGGATTATGCCCTGATAGACATTGCCCCTTTTGGCTTCCCTGCGGGCGAATTTCAGAGCGTCTTCCACCACCCAGCGTATGCCGTCCAGGCCGCTATTTTCCATATTCCCCCTTGCCCAGGTCACCACCTGGCGCACGGAGTCGAGGTGCGTGACGTCAGCCCCCGCGGCCTTCGCGGCAAGGGATGCGGCTCCCGTGTAGGCGAAAAGGTTGAGGACTTTCGGGGCGGGGCGGCCCTCCTCGCGGGCCTTGTCGACCAGGGTCTTGGTGTGCGAGTAGATGTATTCCCAGTTGGAGGCCTGCTCGGGGAAAACTCCCACGTGCTTGAACGAGGTGAGTCCGAGGCGGAGGCGGAACGACGGGCCTGCGGGGCGGCTGAGGGCGGTTTTTGTCGCCTTGCCGCTCTGCGCGGGGGCCTCGGCGGGGCTTTGGGCGGGTGCAGGGGCGCCCTCGCCATAGCCCTCATAACTGATGAACCACTGGTCGTCCATTCTCTTGAGGCGGTTCCAGGTTCCGCTGTCTTCCTTGCCCGCCTTGCCGAAGCCTGCGCCCGGGGCGAACTTGGTGTGCATCAGAGAGTTCCATTCCCCTTCGGAGAGGCTTTTGTCCCAGATGGCCTTTGGCTCGGGGCGCGACATCACTATGCGTCCGAACCGCTCGAGTTTCTCGAAATTTCCGCAGTCTATGAGTTCATAGTCCTTCCACAGCCTGCTCGGGGCCTCGACGGTGGGGATTATGTTATCTTCCTTATTTATATTCATATAGCTTATTTTTCATTTCAATTTTTCCCCTCTGAGCCCCTTGGGAGAGCGATGGAAAGAGGGGAAGCGCATTTGCCGGAGCAAAAGCATACAAAGTTAGCATAAATTTTGTTAACTTTGCCGCCGCTAATGCGGATTGGCCTAAAAAGCGCATTACTCAGAATCTTTAATTTACATTATAGTTATGCAACAGAACATTTCAACTTACGATTTCGCAGGCAAGAAAGCCATCGTACGCGTGGACTTCAACGTTCCGCTCAACGAGAAATTCGAAATTACCGACGACACCCGTATGCGTGCCGCCATCCCTACCCTCAAGAAAGTCCTTGAGAAAGGCGGTTCACTCATCATTATGTCCCACCTCGGACGTCCGAAGGGAGTGGCTGAGAAATTCTCCCTCAAGCACATTCTTCCGCATCTCGAGGAACTTCTCGGAGTGAGCGTAAAATTCGCTGACGACTGCCAGGCTGCAGACGCTCAGGCCGCTGCCCTCAAACCGGGCGAAGTCCTTCTTCTCGAGAACCTCCGTTTCTACGCTGAGGAGGAAGGCAAGCCGAGAGGACTCGCTGAGGACGCTTCAGACGAGGAAAAGAAGGCCGCAAAGGCTGCCGTAAAGGAAAGCCAGAAGAAGTTCGTCGCAAAACTCGCTTCATACGCTGACTGCTACATCAACGACGCATTCGGAACTGCACACCGTGCACACGCTTCCACAGCGCTCATCGCCGACTACTTCCCTAACGACAAGATGTTCGGCTATGTGATGGAAGGCGAGATCAAGGCCATCGACCGCGTTCTCAAGACTCCTGAGCACCCTGTAACCGCAATCATCGGCGGCGCGAAAGTTTCTTCAAAAATCGGCATCATCGAGCACCTCTTCGACATCGTTGACAACATGATCATCGGCGGCGGTATGGTTTACACCTTCAAGAAGGCTCAGGGCGGCAAAATCGGAAATTCTCTCTGCGAGGACGACCAGATGGAGCTCGCTCTCAACATCGTCAAGAAGGCCGAGGAGAAGGGCGTAAAGCTCTATCTTTCAGACGAGGTTGTAATCGCCGACGCATTCTCAGAGGATGCCAACACCAAGGTTTGTCGCAACTCAGAAATCCCTGACGGATGGGAGGGTGTCGACGCGGCGCCAAGCACTCTCGCAACCTGGGAGGAAGTGATTATGAAGTCCAAGACCATCCTCTGGAACGGTCCTGTGGGCGTTTTCGAAATCCCTGCATTCGCAAAGGGCACGAACAAAGTGGCCGAGATTCTTGCAAAGGCAACCGAGAAAGGTGCATTCACCCTCGTGGGCGGCGGCGACTCAGTTGCAGCGGTAACTCAGATGGGCTATGCCGACAAGGTTAGCTACGTTTCCACCGGCGGCGGCGCAATGCTCGAGTATCTCGAGGGCATTGAGCTTCCTGGAATCGCTGCCATCAGAAAGTAAAAACCGCCTGAGCGGCGCATCTGACTGCGTTGTGCTTCGTCGCTTAAATCCTCACAACCCCCAGGTTGCTCCGGTTTAAGCTCCTCGCGAGCCTTGCATCTGCACCACTCATACGATTTTTACCTGCTTTACAATAAGAGGGCGACCTAAAGTCAATTTGACTTTTGGGTCGCTCCTCTTTTTTGTGGGGTAAACTGGCGGGATTGCGAAATTATTTCGTAAATTTGCACGCTTTGTGCCTTTGTGGGGCGGGAGTTTGCGAAAGGATTGATTTTCAATGACATTGCCCGGGGCCAATCAGGACTGACAATAATTTTTCAACGACTATATGGAGAGGATAACTATCCCTATATATCATTTCTTTCGCCGTCATAAGTGGCTTATGTGGCTGCTGATGCTCTCGTCAGCCGCCGTTTTCGCGTTTTTCGGCCTTCAGCTCCACTATGAGGAGAACATCCTGAAGCTGCTTCCGCAGACTGAAGGAACGGCTTCGTTCGAGCCTGTGTTCGGCAACCTCAAGGTGAAGGACAAGGTTTTCATCCAGCTGGCCCCGAGGGGCTTCTCTGTCGCAGAAATCGGTAGCGAACCTACGCTTGACGAGGAGACTTTGAGCGCTCTTTGCGACGAGTTCATTGACTCGCTTTCTGCACGGGACTGCGGGAAATACATCGGCGAGGTGCTCTACTGCATTGACGACGATATGATGATGGGGGTGGTTGACTACGCAATTTCCCATTTTCCGACCTTTGTTGACGAGAGCTGCTACCCGCGCTTCAACGAGCTTCTGGGCTGGGAGGCGATCCGCGAGAGGATGGCGAAGAATGTGGACTTGCTTGAAAATGACGAGGACGGGAACCTTTCGATGCTGGTGGGATATGACCCGCTCGGGCTTCGCTACGGGATGCTCGGTTCTCTGAA
>CAVAMP010000006.1:0-65385 GCA_963589825.1 Flexilinea sp.
GGTTAAGCTTTAAGCGAAGCATAAAAGCAATAAACCCAAGCGAAGCGCCAAGTTTGACATTCAGGCGAAGCCCCCCGGGTTAGGCTTTAAGCGAAGCATAAAAGCAATAAACCCAAGCGAAGCGCCAAGTTTGACATTCAGGCGAAGCCCCCCGGGTTAGGCTTTAAGCGAAGCATAAAAGCAATAAACCCAAGCGAAGCGTCAGGTTTAACATTCAGGCGAAGCCCCCCGGGTTAAGCTTTAAGCGAAGCATAAAAGCAATAAACCCAAGCGAAGCGCCAAGTTTGACACTCAAGCGGAGCTCAAAGACAAAACGAACAAGATGGAAACGGAAAGTTTGAAAATATGCATTCTGGTGCCGACATACAATAATGCCGGCACTCTCGCTGCACTCCTCGGTGAAGTCTTGAAGTACAGCCGCGACGTTATCGTCGTCGATGACGGCAGCACCGACTCCACCCCTCAAATCCTCTCCGCCCTCCAAACCGCCTCCAGCGACCTTAGAGTCGTCACCCACGAGCGCAACAGGGGCAAAGGCGCTGCGCTAAGAACCGGTTTCCGGGAGGCCCGCTCCTGTGGCTACACCCACTGCATCACCATCGACTCCGACCTCCAGCACTATCCCGACGACCTACCCAAATTCTTCGCCGCCATTGAGAACAACCCCCGCGCCCTGATTGTCGGCAGCCGCAACATAGCCGCCGAAGGAATGCCGCAGCGCAACACCTTCGCCAACCGCTTCTCCAACTTCTGGTTCCGCCTCTACACCGGAGTGAACCTCTCCGACACCCAGACCGGCTACAGAGCCTACCCGCTGAGCGGCCTCTCGGGCCTCGGTCTTCTGACCTCCCGCTACGAAGCCGAACTCGAACTCCTGGTCTTTGCCGCCTGGAAGGGAACGCCCATTGAAAGCGTACCCATAAAGGTCTATTATCCCCCTGAGGGAGAAAGAGTTACCCATTTCCGCCCATTCAGGGACTTCGGGCGCATATCCCTTCTCAACACGGTCCTTCTTTTTGTAAGCATCCTCTACGGCCTTCCCTGCAGAGCCGTAAATTGGGTAAAAAGACGCGTCGCCAAAAGAAAAAATGCCATTGGTGCACCGGGGAATAAGCCTACGGGCAAATAAAACTGCAACCCAAAGATGTCCAGGATATTTCTCAAAATATACGATTTCCTAGTCCGCCGCAAAGCCCTTGCCCTCGTCATCCTGCTTGCGGCGATGGCCCTTTGCGCCGTTGCAATCCTCAGGATGCACTACGACGAGGATATCTACTCTTTCCTCCCGCAAAACGAGCAGACCCGCAAGTATTCCTCAGTCTATCAGCGACTTGGCGGACAGGAAAAGATAGCGGTTTTCTTCCGTGGAGACGAAACTGAAGCAATAGGAGAGGCAATGGACAGCTTCGGGGAGCGGCTCTTAGAAGCGGACACCACGGGAATGGTCCGCGACCTGCAGGTGAGGGTCGATGAGGGAGCGGTCCTCGACGTAATGAGCTTCCTCAGAGAGAATTATCCCTATTTCCTGACTGAAAAGGACTACTCGAGAATGGACTCCCTCCTAAGCGAGCCGGGATATATTGAAGGGAGACTTGCGGCAGCAAAACAGACCTTGAGCCTTCCGGGGGCATCCATTGCCGCCGGAAACCTCCGCTACGACCCTCTCAACCTCTATTCTCCCGTATTCCGCAGCCTTCAGAGCCTGAATCCGGCGGGAAAGGGGAACATAGTTGACGGCCACATATTCCTTCCTGACGGAAGCGGGGCGGTTGCCTTTCTGAATTCCCCATTCGGCGGAAGTGAAAGCGGCCGCAACTCCCTTCTGGTCAATCTCCTGCAGAATACGGCCACGGAGACTGAGGGCGACTTCCCATCTGTCACCGTTTCCTTCACAGGAGGCCCTGTAATAGCAGTTGAAAACGCATCCACAATAAAGCGCGACAGCATCATTGCCGTCGCCGTTGCGCTCCTTCTGATCTTCGCCCTTCTCTTCCTCCAGTTCAGAAACCTTCGGGACATCCTCTGGATAGCCCTCACGATACTTTGCGGAAGCCTCTTTTCGCTCGGCCTGGTCGCCATTTTCAAATCATCCATTTCCATAATAATCCTCGGAATCGGAAGCATAATCATCGGTATAGCAGTCAATTACCCTCTGCACTATGTCGATTACCTAAAATATGACTCCGACACTCGCAGGGCCCTTCAGAGCATAATCACTCCGCTCACCATCGGCAACCTCACAACGGTGCTCGCCTTCCTTTCGCTCGTGTTTATGCGCACCTCGGCTCTCAGGGATTTCGGTCTTGTGGGCGCGATGATGCTGGTCGGAACGATAATTTTCACTCTTATTTTCCTCCCGGTTCTGATGACTTCAGGGCGGCAGAGAAGCCCCAAGGCCCTGAAACTCAGGTTCGAAAACCGCCTCAGCGAAAAGACCCGCAGCCGCCTTCTCATCCCATTCCTCCTTCTTACGGCAATTTTCGCCTGGACAGGCACCCGCACCGGCTTTGACCCGGATATGCACTCCATAAACTACATGACGGCGCAGCAAGGCTCTGACCTTGAGGCTCTTGCGACGTTAGGAAGCCGCGAGGACAGCACGGAGGTCATCTACGCAGTCTGCTCCGCCCCGACCCTCGGCGAGGCTCTCGGAAGGAACGAAAGGCTGCTGGAGGAGCTTGGAGAAAAATACGAAGTGAACTCGGTCAGTTCCCTTATCCCGTCAGAGCAGGAGCAGAACCGAAGAATAGCCCTCTGGAAGGATTTCTGGACGCGGCATAAAGACATAATTCCTAAGTTCCAGAGACTTGCGGACGCTGAAGGATTCTCCCAGAAGGCTTTCCGCCCGTTCCTTGAGGCGATTGACGCCCCTTTGGAGGCTCAGACTCCGGAGTATTTCTCCCCACTGAGTGAGGCTCTTTGCCGCCAGTTCATCCTAAGTGACGCCGCCCCGAAGGCCCAAGCCGCAGAGCCCGCCCCGAAGGCCCAAACCCCGGGCGCTGCCCTTGAGGCTCAAACCACCGCGGCCTCTTCCGATGCTGTCACCCTTGTCAACTACCTCCACGTCCCTGCCGCTCAGAGGGAAGCCGTCGAGAGCGAGTGGAACAGCCGCCTTGCCGGCTCCGACACCTACTTCTTCTCCGCCCCCGACCTTAACGGACAGCTTGTCGGAATGCTCTCGGAGGAATTCGACTACATCGGCTTTGTCTGCGGACTCATAGTCTTCGTATTCCTTTGGATTTCATTCGGCCGTCTCGAACTCAGCATCCTCGCCTTCCTCCCGCTTGCAGTGAGCTGGGTGTGGATCCTGGGGCTGATGGGAATTTTCTCCATAGACTTCAACATAGTCAATGTAATCCTCGCCACATTCATCTTCGGCCAGGGCGACGACTACACGATTTTCATCACGGAAGGCCTTATGTATGAATACGCTACGAAGAAAAAGATACTCGACTCGTACAAAAGCAGCGTCGCCTTCTCCGCGATGATTATGTTCATCGGCATCGGCACTCTCATTGTGGCCCGCCACCCTGCGATGCGCTCGCTCGCAGAGGTAACCATCATCGGAATGCTCTCGGTGGTGATTCTCGCCTACTATCTCCCGCCGCTTGTCTTCCGTTTCCTCACTCAGAAAAAAGGCGTCCGGAGACAGTGCCCGATCACGCTTTCCCGCCTTCTCGCTTCTCTCGGAGCCGAACTTTCCTTCTTTTTCACCTTCCTGCTTTTCATCCCGTGGACAAAACTCTATTTCCTTTTCGGGAAAAGCGACCGGAGGAAAAAACGCTATCACCGTCAGATTCACCGCCTTACATCCTTCCTCCTTTCGCACATCCCGGGGACCCGTCTTGAAATTAAAAACGAAGGAGGAGAGGACTTCAGCCGCCCTGCGGTCATCGTCTGCAACCACCAGTCCCAGCTTGACACCATACTGATTATGACACTCTCCGACAAGGTCGTTTTCCTCACCAACGACTGGGTGTGGAACAACCCCGTCTTTTCGCCGATTCTTCGCGCTGCAGAATGCTACCCGGTTTCCGACGGCCTTGAGCGCAACGAGGAGAGGATAGCGGGACTTATCGAAAGAGGATATTCCATCGTAGTCTTCCCCGAGGGCACCCGTAGCGAAGACTGCCACATACAGCGCTTCCACCGCGGAGCCTTCGAAATTGCGGAAAAATTCGGCCTGGACATCCTTCCGGTGGTCATCCACGGCTTCGGGCACATATTCCCGAAAAAGGAGTTTATGCTCCGTCGGGGGACCTTCTACGCCGAGGTGCTTCCGAGGATCCCGCTCTCCGAGGCGGGAGACGATGTGAGGGAGAGAACCCGCTGGTTCAGAGCATTTTACCAGAGAGAATATTCGAGAGTTCGCGCCGAAAGGGAAACTGCCGAATATTTTCGCCCATACATCGCCCTGCAGTATGCCTACAAGGGAAAAGACGCGGAAGGGGAGTGCAGAAGGCAGCTTGGGGACCTTCGCTGGGTTGATGAAATCCCGAGGAGTACGGCTCAGTATGCGCTGGACTCCTGCGGGGTAGGCGCCGAAGCTCTTGCCCTCGCTCTTTCTCACCCCGAGACGCAGGTTTATGCCCGCGAGGCCGACCCCGACAAGCTTGCAATAGCCGCTGCCTGCGCTCTGGTGCCGGAAAACCTTCATTATCTTGACTCCGAGGGGCGGCCATACGAAAATTCAACTGAAGCGGAATGATGAGGGGAGAGAAACATACCGCGGTTGTTCTGGGCGGGGGAACGGGAGGCCTTTTCACCGGGGCTGTCCTTTCGCGTCTTGGCTGGAAGGTCACAGTTCTGGAGAAAAACGCGAATGTCGGCGGGGGACTTCAGTCTTTCCGTCGCGGAGGTGTGTCCTTCAGCCCCGGAATGCACATTGTGGGAGGGTTCGGAAAGGGAGGAGCCGCGGCGAAGTTTTTTTCCTGGCTCGGCATCGATGGCGTTGAGGTTGAACCTTGTCCGCAGATTCTTCATCTGATCCCCCAAGCGGAAGGCTCCTGTCCCTTCGGCGGGAAGTCCCTCTCCGCCAGCAAGGCAGAGTCCAACTCCTCCGAAGCGCTTGAAATCGACATCCCTGAGGGTTTTGCGGCCTTCGAGGATCGCCTCGTGGAGCTTTTTCCCGAAAGCAGGGAAGAAATCCACAACTTCCTTTCCCGCATCCGCGAAATTTTCGGGAGTGTCCCGATGCTCCGCCTTGAAGCGGGGGAGTTCAACCCCGAGGGCGACGCTCTTCTTCCTTTCGACGAATTCCTCGCAAAATATATCGGCGACACTCGCCTTCGCGGCATCCTCGCCTGGCTCAACCCTCTTTCCGGAGCGGAAGCGGGGCGCACTCCGGCCTTTATCAGCGCAATAATTTCCTCCCTCTACATCTGCGGCTCCTACCGTTTCAAGGGCGGCACACTTCCTCTGGTGAACTCGCTTAAACGCATAATCGAGTCCGGAGGCGGAAGCGTAGTTGTCGGGGCTGAGGTGACTGGAATCCTTACTGAGGACTCTGCTGAGCCAGAAAACTCGGCGCAGATAAAGCGCCGTAGCGGCAAAGCGGTGAGCGGAGTGCGGACCTTGGGCGGAAAAGTCTATAGGGCAGAAACTTACATTTCGGACCTCAGTCCTCTCGCACTTCTTTCCCTTTGCCCCGAAGGCACCTTTCCCAAGGTTTTCTGCCGGAGGGTTCTTGCCCAGAGACCGGGGATTTCGATGTTCTGCGTCTATGTGAAGCTTCATTCCGCCCCGAAGAGTCCTCTGAGTGATTTTCTTCTTCCGGGGGAAGACTCCCCGTGGAAAAGCGGAGAGGAACTGCTTCTTACTTCGGAAGGCCGCTCGCTGACGATTATGACCCCGATTCCTGTCGATGAGTGCCCCGCCGATAAATATGACTCCGGCTCCGGGAGCGGCACTGCGGCCTCAAAGGGGGATTTCCGCTCCGAGGAGTACAGAGCCTGGAAACAGATGATGACAGAGAAAATACTCAAAAGGGCGGAGGAGGCTTTCCCCGAGATCCTCTCCGGCAACATCGAGGGCGTCTGGGCGGCAACTCCCGCAACGCTTTCCCGCTACGGCTCCCCGGACGGGGCTGCATACGGCTTCGGTGTGGATGCCGCCAATCCGCTTTACTCGCGTTTCGGAGTGAAAACCTACCTTCCGAACCTCTGGCAGACCGGTCAGAGCGTTTTTCTGCACGGCTTTTGCGGGGTAATGATGTCCTCGCTTCTTACCTGCCGCGAGGTGGCGGGTGAGGAGTTTGACGCTGTGCTGAAGGAAATCCGCGAGGGCGCTCCGAATAGCGGGGCAAGGCTCTCCGATTAACTTTTGTGGAAAAGATAAAACATTGATAGATAATATTTTATAATAATATGACCGATTACAGAAAAATTACTGAAGACATAGAGTTCAAAAGTCCCGAGGAAATCCGGGAATACCAGAACGGACTCCTTCGCGAGGCCGTCGCCTATCTCGCCGCCAACTCGGCATACTACAAACGGATGTTCGCCTCCTGCGGGGTTGACCCTTTCGAGATTCGCACTCTGGAGGACCTTCAGAAACTTCCCTTCACCGAAAAGAAGGACCTGCAGCTTTACAACGCGGATTTTCTCTGCTGCCCAAAGGAGAAAATCGTGGACTACATCACCACATCCGGTACGCTCGGCGAGCCTGTGACCTTCGGCTGCTCCGACCACGACCTTGACCGCCTCGCCTACAACGAGATGAAATCCTTCAAGTGCGCAGGCCTGGGCCCGGGGAACATTCTCCAGCTTATGACCACCATCGACAAAAGGTTTATGGCGGGACTTGCCTATTTTCTGGGAATCAGAGAGCTGGGAGCGAGCATCATAAGGGTCGGCAACGGAATCCCGGAGCTTCAGTGGGACACAATCCAGAGGCTTCATCCTGACACGATTATGTGCGTGCCTTCCTTCATCCTGAGGCTTCTTCAGTACGCCGAGGAGCACGGAATCGACTGGAAGGGAAGCTCTGTGAAGAAAATAATCGGCATCGGCGAGGGACTCCGTGACCAGGATTTCAACCTCAATCTTCTCGGACGCAAAATCAAGGAAAAGTGGGATGTGGACCTGTATGCCACCTATTCTTCAACCGAGATGGGCGCAACCTTCTCCGAGTGCGAGTGGGGCTGCGGCGGACACGTGCATCCGGAGCTCATAATCGTGGAGATTATCGGCGAGGACAACCGTCCGGTTCCGGACGGGGAGCAGGGCGAAATCGTAGTGACGACTCTGGGCGTGGAGGCTATGCCGCTGCTCCGTTTCAGAACCGGGGACATCGCGGCGAAAATCACGGCTCCGTGCCGCTGCGGCCGCAATTCCTACCGCCTCACTCCGCTTGCCGGAAGAAAGAACAATATGATTAAGCTCAAGGGTACGACGCTTTATCCGCCTGCGCTGAACGACGTCCTGGACAACACCGACTACGTGGAGAACTATGTCGTGATTGTCCGCGACAGCGACGCCGGCACAGACGAGGTGGTGGTGAAAGCGGGCCTGAAGTATGAGCCGGCCTTCGATGCAGTGAAGGACCTCAAGGACCGCTTCCGCTCAAGGGTGAGGGTGGCTCCGATTGTCGAAATCTGCCCGTCAGCGGAAATCCACGCGATTAACTTCCCCGCCAAGGCCCGTAAACCGGTGAAATTCATAGACCTTCGTGGCAAGAATGAGTAATTTTGCGTGGCAAGAACGAATAATCCGTCATAAAAAGAACATCTCCCCGCATCGGGAGGTTTTCAGATACTTGCAAAAGTCGAATTAAGAAGAACCGAATATGAAAAACCGCGTTGTCATAACAGGAATGGGAATATGGTCGTGCATCGGAGGAAATCTCGACGAGGTGCGCGACTCTCTTTGGAACGGCCGTTCAGGGATTGTGCTGGAAACATCCCGCAAGGAACTCGGCTTCAGAAGCGGCCTCACGGCTGCGGTGCCGACTCCGGACCTCAAGAAAGCGCTTTCCCGCTCCCAGAGAGTCTATATGCCCCAGCAGGCCCAGTACGCCTACTGCGCCACTGCGGAAGCCCTCCGCAATGCCCGGATTGACCAGGATTGGCTTGACTCCCACGAGGTGGGCCTTCTCTACGGCAGCGACAGCTCGGTGGAGCCGGCAGTGAAGGCCGTGGACACGGTGAGGGAGAAAAAGGACACGGTTATGTGCGGCTCGGGGGCGATTTTCCAGTCGATGAACTCCACCGTGACGATGAACCTCAGCTGCATTTTTCACCTCAAGGGCATAAATATGACCATCTCGGGGGCCTGCGCCAGCGGTTCGCACGCGATTGGGCTCGGTTCGCTTCTTATTGCTGACGGTCTGCAGGATATGGTAATCTGCGGAGGCGCGCAGGAGGTGAACCCGTGGTCGGTCTGCTCTTTTGACGGCATCTCGGCCTTTTCCACCCGTGAGGACGCCCCGACGAAGGCTTCCCGCCCGTTCGACCGCGACCGTGACGGCCTGGTGCCGGGAGGCGGAGCGGCGACCGTTATTCTTGAAAGTTATGAATCTGCAGTGAAAAGGGGAGCGCCGATTCTTGCGGAGGTGCTCGGCTACGGCTTCTCTTCCAACGGCGAGCATATCTCCTCTCCGAATGTGGACGGGCCGGCGAGATCGCTTGAAATGGCCCTTAGGCTCTCCGGCTTGAAGACTTCTGACATAGGCTACATCAACGCCCACGCCACTTCGACCCACGTAGGGGATGCGAACGAGGCGAAGGCTATCTACAGGGTTTTCGGACAGAGGAGCGTGGAAGTCACCAGCACCAAGAGCCAGACCGGCCACGAAATGTGGATGGCGGGTGCGAGCGAGGTGATTTATTCCATTCTGATGATGAAGGGCGGGTTCATAGCGCCGAATCTCAATTTCGAGAACCCTGACGAGGATTCGGTGCATCTTCTCATCCCTGCCGAAAGGGTGGAGAAGCATTTCGACACCTTCCTCTCCAACTCCTTCGGCTTCGGCGGCACCAACTCTACGCTTATAATAAGGAATTTATAGGTGAGGATTTGGGCAAGCCGCGTTCCATCTTAAAAAGCGCGTGGGGGCGGATTGGATTAAAAAGATGGAGTGCAAGGCTTGCGGCGCGGCCCAATACCGGAGCAACCTAAGGGTTGTGAGGATTTGGGCAAGCCGCGTAACGCAGCAATCCGCTTTTTAATACAATCCGCCGTTTACTCCGATTACTTGCCCGTTGATGTACGAGGCAGCATCGCTTGCGAGAAAGCCCACAAGCGCCGCCACATCCTCAGGCTCGCCGAAGCGCCCCGCAGGGATGTGTCTGGTGAGATCCGCCTCATCCAGCCCCTCCACCATATCCGTGCGGATGAATCCCGGAGCCACAGCGTTTACGGTCACCCCCTTGCGGGCGATTTCCTGCGCGAGGGCCTTTGTGGCGGCGATCATTCCGCCCTTGGCAGCGGAGTAGTTGCACTGGCCCGGCAGTCCCTTCAGACCCGAAAGCGAAGAGATGTTGATTATTCGGCCCCATTTATTCAAAATCATCGGTTTCACAAGCGGACGGGTGACATTGTAGAAGCCTCCGAGGCTGGTTCCGAGCACCTTGTCCCAGTCTTCGCCGTCCATCCAGACAAGAAGATTGTCCCGCCGCACTCCGGCATTGTTCACAAGAACCGAGATATATTCTCCCTTGTGGCTTTCGGCCCAGGAAGTGAGCGCAGCTGAGGTTTCCTCGCGGTTTCCAACGTCAAAGCGGAGAAGTTCCCCATCCGCTCCCGCCTCCCTAATGAGGGAGAGGGTTTCATTGGCTTTTTCCTCGTTGGAGACATAGTTGATTATGACCTTATATCCCTTGCGGGCGAGTTCCAGGCAGATTGCCCGGCCGATTCCGCGGCTTCCGCCCGTTACCAGTGCTGTTTTTGTATCCATATCTTAATTTAACTTTCGCAAGTGCGAAACTTTAGTCATTTAATTATATACAAAGCTGATCTTTCCAATCAAATTCCACATATCCCACGCACTGTTTCCTCACACATATCTCCCCTTCGCTTTAAGCGGCTGCAAATTTATAAAATCTAAAAGATTTTTTTTGCCATATAGAAAAATAGTCTTATACTTGCACCGCAATTTGAAGTCACATTTAGAGAAAAAGAGAATACAATATGCAACAGAAAAAAGGACGTATCGTAAGCTACGAGAAAATGGATGAGGCGCTTGCAGCGGCTTTCAATGAGAAATATCCGAAGGGATTTGCCGACTATCTCCCTGACATCAAAGAATATCCGAAGCCGGACGGCACATCTTTCTATGCCGTTATGGTGGAGACCGAGGACGCCAACTGCCTTGTGAAGATCAAGGTCAAGACTGACGACGCCGAGGACATCGAGAGGTGGCTCGACAGCGGCGACGGCGACGAGGAGGATGACGCATCAGGCGAGGAGAACGGCGATGCGCTTCCGGATGACAATATTGCCCAGTATTCCAACGGCGATGACGACGCATCAGATGCCGAATAAAATGAAAGAGGTTAAATATAAGCGGTCTGCCGCGTTATGCGGCTTGCAAAATTAGGGTGACTTTCGAGTCACCTTTTTTTTTGCTACCTTTGTGAGTTTTACAAGAAAGAGTGCTCAGGTTATGAAAAAACATCACAAGCTCAAACTCAAGGCGGCCGCGGCTCCTGTCCGCAGGCTGCTCAACAGGATGCCGGAACGCAACCTGGTGCTTGTCCTGTCCCTTGTGGTGGGCATTCTTTGCGGACTTGCCGCCGTGGTGCTCAAACTCTCCATCGAGCACATCCACACCGGTCTTACCGGCTGGTTCGAGGGCACCGGGAAGTACAACTTCCTCTACCTCATCTACCCGGGAATCGGTATGCTCCTTTCGCTTCTTTTCGTAAAATACATCGTCAAGGACAACATCGGCCACGGAGTTACCAAAGTGCTGCTCGCCGTTTCAAAGAACGAGTCGAAGATCAAGCCGCACAACACCTGGACTTCTCTTGTGGCAAGTTCCGTGACCATCGGATTCGGAGGCTCTGTGGGAGCTGAGGCCCCGATTGTTTACACCGGAGCCGCCATCGGGTCCAACCTCGGACGGTTTATGGGGCTTTCGTACAAGAACATAACCATCCTTCTGGGCTGCGGCGCCGCCGGAGCGGTTGCGGGCATCTTCAAGGCCCCGCTTGCCGGAGTGCTCTTCACCCTGGAAATCCTGCTTTTCAACATCTCGATGTCCTCCATCCTCCCGCTTCTGATTTCAACGGTTTCGGCAACGGTGGTTTCCTACATCTTCCTCGGTCTGGACGCGACCTTCGAGTGCAACCTCACCAAGTTTTCGATGCAGAACATCCCGTTCTACATCATTCTGGGGCTGTTCTGCGCAGGATGCTCGATTTATTTCACCCGCTGCACCCTCTGGATTGAGGACAGGGTAAAATCCATAAAATCCCCGTATCTTCGCTGGGCGGTCTCCGCAGTGGGCCTGGGGCTTCTAATCTTCCTTTTCCCTCCGCTTTACGGCGAGGGCTACGGCACTGTGAATGAGCTGCTTGCAGGAACGCAGATCAATTACGACGGTCAGACGGTGCTTTCTCCTCTGCTGAAATATCCGTGGGCCATTCCGCTGTTTTTCCTCGTTGTTCTTGTTGTGAAGGTGTTCTCGATGTCCTTTACCAATGCCGGCGGAGGAGTGGGCGGTACCTTCGGACCTACGCTTTTCATCGGCGCGCTGGCGGGATTCGTGGTTGCAAGGTCTCTGAACCTGCTTCTGGCTGGCTCCTCGCTGAGCGTCCCGGAGCAGAATTTCGTGCTCGTCGGGATGGCGGGACTTATGGCCGGAGTGATGCAGGCCCCGATGACCGCAATCTTCCTTATCGCCGAAATATCAGGCGGTTATGACCTTTTCATCCCGCTGATTATAACCGCGACGATTGCCTTCGGAGTGACACGCTTTTTCGAGCCGTACTCCATCTACACAAAACGTATCGCAAAGCGCGGAGAACTTCTTACCCACGACAGCGACCAGGCAGTGCTTACTCTTCTGAAAATCAGCGACTTGATTGAGGACGACTTCAACAGCGTGAAAATAGACGACACTTTCGGAAAGCTTCTCGACACGGTTTCGGCATCCCGAAGGAACATATTCCCGGTGGTGGATTCTCAGAACAAATTCCAGGGCTATGTGCTTCTGGACGACATCCGCCCGGATATGTTCAAGACCGAGCTTTACGGGACAAGGCACGTGTATAATTATATGAAATCCGCCCCTGCATACGTCTATATGGACGAAAAGATGGACAGCGTTATGGGGAAATTCGAGACTACCGGGGCCTGGAACCTGCCGGTTGTGACCAGGGACAGGAAATATGTCGGGTTTGTGTCCAAGTCGAAGATTTTCTCGGCTTATAGAACTCAACTCAAAGAAGTATCACACGAATAATAAAATGACACTAAAATTCGCATTGCTGCGTTGTGATGAACTCAAGTTTCGCAGATGCGATAAATAAGTTAGATATTTGCGAGAATTAGGTATAGAAAATATATGAAAGAAATATATATTAAGAAGATAGCGTCGGATCTGGGAGTTAAGGAGTGGCAGGTGGAGAACACCGTCGACCTCATCGGAGACGGGGCCACAGTGCCGTTCATCTCCCGCTACCGCAAGGAAAGAACGGGCTCGCTGGACGAAGTGGCGATTGCTGCCATAAAGCATCTCGCCGAGGACTTCGAGACGATGGAAAAGCGCAAGGGAACCATTCTGGAGACCATTTCAGAGGCCGGAGCCCTGACGGACGAACTCCGCTCGGAGATTGAGTCCTGCACCGATTTCAATGTCCTTGAGGACCTATACCTTCCTTATCGTCCGAAAAGGCGCACCCGCGCGACGGCCGCAAAGGAGGCCGGCTATGAGCCGCTTGCGGACCAGATGTGGAATGTCGCAGTGGCGGACCCTATGACTGAAGCCCGCAAATTCCCCGACCCCGAGGCCGCTCTTGCGGGGGCAAGGGACATCATCGCCGAGCGTCTTAGCGAAACGGCCTCCATGCGTGAGGCTCTCCGTCAGATTTTCCGCACCCGGAGGATTGTGTCCCGTAAATCCCGCGGAGCCTCTCCCGAAAAGGCAGACAAATACCGCAACTACCTTGACTACAGCGAGTCTCTCGCCCATATAGCTCCGCACCGCCTTCTCGCGATACTGCGCGCAAGTGACGAGGGGGTGCTCTCCGTGGGGATTGACAGCGACAGCGAAAAGTGCTGCAAAAAAATCTATTACGAGTTCTGCCAGGCTCACCGCTACCCGTCGAAGGCCCTCGCGGAGCAAATAAACCTCGCCGTTGAGGACGCTTTCACCCGGCTTCTTGAGCCATCGGTGAGCGGAGAGGTAATCCGTGAAGCGAAGGTGAAGGCCGACCTTGAGTCAATTAGGATTTTCGGAGAAAACCTTCGTCAGCTGCTTCTGGCGGCTCCTGTGGGGCAGAAGCGCACGCTCGCAATCGACCCGGGCTTCAGAACGGGCTGCAAGGTCGTGTGCCTTGACGCCCAGGGAAATCTTCTTCATCACGAGGCCATATTCCCGCATCCGCCTTCCAGCGACAAAATCGGGGCGATCAGGGCGCTCTCCACGATGATTTCCCAGTACGGGATTGAGGTAATCGCAATCGGAAACGGCACTGCGGCCCGCGAGACCGAGGAATTTGTGAAAAGGGTTCCTAAGCCTTCTTCTGTGAAGGTCTATTCCGTGAGCGAAGACGGTGCGTCGATTTATTCGGCTTCGGATGTCGCCAGGGAGGAGTTCCCGGACAAGGATGTGACGGTGAGGGGGGCGGTTTCAATCGGAAGGCGGCTTATGGACCCGCTTGCGGAGCTTGTGAAAATCGACCCGAAATCTCTCGGAGTGGGTCAGTATCAATACGATGTGGACCAGAAACTCCTAAGGGAGAAACTTGACGACACTGTGGAGTCCTGCGTGAACAGCGTGGGAGTGAACCTCAACACCGCTTCAAGGCATCTTCTCGCCTACGTTTCGGGAGTGGGCCCGGCCCTTGCGGAGAACATCGTCGAGTACCGCACGGAGCACGGAGCCTACGCTTCCAGAAGCGAGCTTCTCAATGTCAAGAGACTGGGAGACAAGGTTTTCCAGCAGTGCGCGGGCTTCCTTCGCATTTCGGGCGCGGAAAATCCGCTGGACAACTCGGCCGTGCATCCGGAGGCCTACCACATTGTGGACAAGATGGCCGCTTCGCTCGGAGTGGGCACTGCGGAGCTTGTCGGCAACGCTGAGCTTATTTCGAAGATTCGGCCTGAGGATTTTGTGGAGGAGTCGTTCGGACTTCCAACGATTAACGACATCCTGAAGGAACTCGCCAAGCCTGGCCGCGACCCGCGCTCGGAGGCTCAGGAGTTTGAATTCGCCTCCGACATCCACACGATCGAGGATCTCAAAACCGGGATGCAGCTCCCTGGAATAGTCACCAACATAACTGCTTTCGGAGCGTTCGTGGACATAGGCATCAAGCAGAACGGTCTCATCCACGTTTCGCAGATGAGCCTTCCGGGCGCCTCCGCAGGCGGAAAACGCCAAAGGGTGGACGACCCGTCGAAGGTGGTGAAGCTCCACCAGAAGGTGTCTGTTACTGTTGTGTCTGTGGATCTGGATCGCGGCCGAATCGGCCTGAGATTGAATTAAGAAGCGGTCTAAGGCATCGTGCGGCCTGCAAAATTACCACTGACAATAAGGATGGCTTGAGAGGTAGGAATTGTAGTAACGCTCGTCGCCTGTAACCTCCTTTCCGAGCCAGGAAGGCTTTTCGAAGGACTCGTCTTCGCACCCAAGTTCCACTTCGGCAAGGACGAGTCCTTCGTTTTCCCCGTGAAAAACATCCACCTCGAAGGTGTGGGCGCCGACCTTTACAAGATGCCTTGTCTTGTCAATCACTCCCTTTTCGCAAAGAGGCAGAAGGGCGAGCGCATCCTCCCTTGAAATGGGCTTTTCCCACTCGAAGCGGCTCATTCCCGACTCGCTCCCGAGGCCCTTTACCGTAAGGAACCCTTCCTCGCCCCTAAGTCGCACCCTCACTGTGCGGGCTGGGTCAGAGTTGAGGTAGCCCTGAACTATTCTCACAGACTGGAATGCCTCCGAGAGGAATGCGTCGCAGCTTACCAGAAATTTTCGCTCAATCTCCTGATTCATAATAATTTGCCATTCATGATGTTGCGCGTAATAAAGAGGTCGGATAACTTTAGTTCAACATACGATTGTCTCCCCGTGAGATTGGAAACTCCACCGGATTTTCAAGATCCCTCAGCCATAGCGCGGCCTGGGCATCGGAAGGCATCCTCCAGTCGCCGCGAGGGGAGAGGGTGACGCTTCCAACCTTCGGGCCGTCCGGCAGGCAGGACCGCTTGAACTGCTGGGAGAAAAAGCGGCGGATGAACGTTTTGAGCCACTTCTCTATGGTCTTTGAGTCATACACTCCCTTGAAGGCCTTGCGGGCGAGGAAAAGGATTTTTTTAGGAGGGAAACCGAAGCGGAAGAAATTGTAGAGGAAAAAGTCGTGCAGCTCGTACGGTCCCACGAGGTCCTCGGTGACCTGAAGTATCTTCCCGTCCTCTCCGGCAGGAAGAAGCTCGGGGCTTACAGGAGTGTCGATTATGTCAAGCAGAATCTCCTTCACGCTGCGTGAAGGCCCCTTCTCAGAGGCTTTTTTCTCTGCGAACCTGTTGCCGGCGGCCCAGCGCACGAGATGTTTTACGAGGGTCTTCGGGATGCTGGCGTTCACGGCGTACATCGACATATGGTCGCCGTTGTAGGTGGCCCAGCCGAGGGCAAGCTCCGAAAGGTCGCCGGTGCCCACCACGATGCCGCCGCTCTGGTTCGCGACGTCCATCAGAATCTGGGTCCGCTCCCTTGCCTGGGAGTTCTCGTAGGTGGTGTCGTGCACGGCCTTGTCGTGGCCGATGTCCTTGAAATGCTGGTCACAGGCCGCTGCAATAGGGATTTCGCGCACTGTCACCCCGAGCGCAGTCATTAGATCCAAAGCGTTGCGGTAGGTGCGGTCCGTCGTGCCGTAGCCCGGCATTGTGATTCCGATCACCCTCTTGCGGTCCCAGCCCAGACGGTCGAAGGCGAGAACGGTGACAAGAAGGGCGAGCGTGCTGTCAAGCCCTCCCGAGATGCCTACTACGGCGCTCTTGCAGCCGATGTGCCCAAGGCGCGTCAGAAGCCCCTGCACCTGAATGTCAAGTACTTCCTGGCAGCGCTCACCGAGGGCTTTCCCTGTGTCCGAAGGCACGAAAGGATGCGGGTCAACCGGGTGATAGAGCCTTGCTTCAAAATTGGTCTCGTCCGCCTCTCCGATTTCAACAATCGAGTAGTTTCTTGCCCAGTCCGAATTTCCGTCCGGGGCTGTGGCGGCGAAGCTGCTGCTTGAGCGTCTCGCGCTTTCAAGCCTCTGGCAGTCTATGTCCGCGATAAGAAGCGACTCCTCCAGCTGAAATTTCTTGTTTTCCGCAAGCAGAGCCCCGTCCTCCGCGACAAGAGCCGCTCCGCTGTAAACGAGGTCCTGGCTGGACTCCCCGTAACCTGCTGAGCAGTAGATATATCCGCTGTGAGTTCGAGCTGACTGCTGGCAGACAAGGCTCTTTCTGTAGTTTTCTTTTCCGATGACTTCGTTGCTGGCGGAGAGGTTCACCGTGATGAGTGCGCCCGCCGTAGAGTGGAATGTGGACGGTGGGAGAGCGGCCCAGAGGTCTTCGCAGATTTCAACGGCGAAGGATGTGCCTCCGAGTGCGAAAATCTGGTTCACTCCGAAGTCCACCGCCTCGCCGGCGTAGAAAATTTCGTGAACTTCGCCCATAAATGCAGCTCCACTGGTGAACCACCTCGCCTCATAAAATTCCGCGGTGTTCGGAAGATAAACTTTCGGCACAATGCCGTGAATATGACCGTCATAGATTACGATGGCGCAATTGTACAGATGGCCGTTCAGCCTTATCGGCGCTCCGACGACTGTGGCCATAGAACCGCCGAAACTGTGGGAGACTATCTCCGCCACAGCCTCTTCCGCAGCATCGATGAGAAGGTTTTGAGTGAAAAGGTCCGCGCAACTGTACCCGGTGACGCAAAGCTCCGGAAACACCAGAAGCGATACCCTCTTTTTCTCGGCCTTGTCCATAAGGGAGCAAATCCTCTCGACGTTCTTTTCGGGGTCGCCGAGCGAAACAACCGGCACCGCCGCCGCAACCCTGATGAAACCGTAATCTGTATTATTTTCCATAACCTAAGGTGTTAGAAATCAATATTTATCGCCTTAAATACCCTGAAGTGGATTCAAAGCACATTATAAACAATCGCCCAGACTCCGCTCCCTTTGCTCCAAAGTTTGATTGCCCCGGTCTTGGAGTCGAGCCCCTTCACCGTGAACACAACATTCTCCCTCTTGGAACTTGCGCTGTCGTGGTCCAGTCTCCAGACCACCTTTCCGCTCACTTCCTCTCCCTCCGCAGTCGGAAGGGTGTTGAGGCTGACGCTGTACCAGGTGCCGAGCTCATCGTTTGCCACATAGAACTCGTTGTCGCTGCTCTGTCCCTTCTGGGTGTAGACTTCGTCGCATTCGAAAATGGTTTCCCCTTCCACCGAGAGGGCTACCTCGTCTGTGTTGAAAGTCGGGTCGGGATATTCCTTCGTAGGGTTGCAGGCGCAAAGAAGAAGGACCCCCGCAAGAAGAGAAACCGAAATTGTATATAGTGTCTTTTTCATATCGTAATCCGTTGCATTAGAGATGTTTGAGTTTATGTCCCCCGCCAAACGCTACTTGACCGTGATGTCTTTCGTCACTGCGATTTTCCGCCCGTCCTCGTAGAAAATGACGGCTTTCAGTTTGCCGCTTCCGCTTAGGCTCCAGTAGTAGTCCTCTCCGACCTCAATCTCCTTTCCATTAAAAAACCAGTGAACTTCAACGGCGCCGGAAGCGTTGTAGAGTCTGAGGGGCAGCTTTGTCCCACTTGCGAAACTTCCGTCAAGGGCCCTTCCTGTGCTGCTGAGGGCAATCACGGGGTGTTTGCTCTCGAGGGCGAGCGTCTTGAAACTGAGCGTTGTCCTCAGGCTGTCCTTTCCGTCGATGAGGCCTCTGACTTCGACATTATATGTCGTGCTTGTTGAAAGACTGTCAAGCAACGCCGCCACTCTTCCGTCGGAAAGGGGAGTGAGAGAAAGTTCCACGGTGTCCTTCGCGCTTTTCGCCCAGTATTTCATTCTCACATTCTCCTTCAGGGCGTCGTCAGTTATGTTCACGACGGCGCTGGTCTGGAACACGTCGGTTTTCACCACCGCCCCGACTCCTTTCACCGTGAAGGTGACGCTCTTGTCCGAGTTCAGTTTAATGTCGCTGATGCTCACCGTGCAGGAGCCGCCGTTTGTGAATTCCAGTCCGGAGGTGTTGTCAAGAACCGGCGTCTTGGAAGACGGGAAGAAAATGCGGGAAATCGTGGAGTAGCTCAGCTCGTAGCCGTCGGAGTTGAACTCCGTAACTGTCGATGGGTCAGCCTCAATGAGGTCCGCGCACTGCCTTTTCGGCCTGCAGTTCACCTCGTTGTATTTCCACCTCTCGGCGGCGGTGAAGCTCTTGGCGTAGTTGTCGGATTTTCCGGCGTCGCTGGCGGACTTGTCAACGTGATAGACCAGAAGGCCGCTTCCGCCGATGTATTTGTCCCACTTTGAGGAATTGTCCCTGCACTCGAAGAGGAAATATTCCCCCTCCACAGGGCCGTCC
Source organism: Flexilinea sp. (assembly GCA_963589825.1). Lineage (GTDB taxonomy): Bacteria > Bacteroidota > Bacteroidia > Bacteroidales > UBA932 > Cryptobacteroides. Next base: position 18,737 of record CAVAMP010000006.1, read on the forward strand.
AGACGGTAATATTCCCCGCTCTCGTTGATCGGGCGCAGGGTATGCACTCCGTTTGTGAGCGAAATCGCCGTGCCTATCCCAAGGTCCTCCCTTTCAACTGCGTTGTAGTAGGGCGGGGTGTTGGCCAAGTTGTTGGAGTTGCCCCCGTCCATAAGGGCAGTTACGTGCCAGAGGGCCTCTGACTTTCCGCCGCTTTTCTCGTAGTCGGTGTCATATAGGTCCATAAGCCCGAATGTGTGGGTGTATTCGTGGCAGAATGTGCCGATGCGGGCCATCTGAAAGCCCTCCGTGGTTTTCTTGAGCTCCGCGCTGCAGGCGTAGCGGTCAATCCTTTTGCCGTCCAGAGTGAGGTCTATCCTTGCAGAGCCGCTGTAGATGTAGTAGGCGTGCGCCCAGATGCAGTCGTCTCCGGCCCCTTCGGCAGCGTCTCCGCCCGAGTAGAACACGAATACATTGTCCACATATCCGTCGGAGTCGTCGTCATATTTGGAAAAATCCACCCCGGCATCGTGGGCAAGGTCGCAGGCATCCCTGATCATCTCTTCGGGATGGAGGTCCTGGCCGTCATCGTCGTTCCCTCCGTAGTATTTGCGGTTCTTGGGAAGGGTAACAATCTCGGAAATGTCGAAATTGAAATCAATCTGCGAGGAGAACATATCGTTGAAGTAGTCCACCGCGCTTCCGTCAGCTCCGTTGAGCGAATATCCGCTCTGGGTGACGAGGTTCACGAAATCCTCCCTCGTGTAGGTGAAAGGCACATCCTTGAATGCCGCAAGGATTATGATTCCGTTTTTCTGCACTTTGGAGGTGGCTTTTGTTCCTGCGGAGGCTTTCGAAGACGCCTTTGAAAGTGCCCCGTTTTCGCGAAGGAACTTTTTCATCGGGGTCTCGCCGTCCGGGCAGAGAAAACTTGCCGCCTGTCTTCTTTCACGGGCGGCTGAGCCGATTTTCTCGTACGGAATGTTGCGGCTCCGGGCAATGACGGAAGCTCTTGAAGTGCCGTAAAGGCTTGTGGATGAGCCGCTGAGGCTCATCCCTGAGGCCGCTCCGCCAACTCTCACTCCGCTGCAGTGCCTCTTCCCCTCGGAGTCGAAAACCGCGTAGCACCACCAGCCTTCGCTGTCCTGAGTGATGGCCTCTCCGTCGAGAGTTGTGCTGATGTGGGAAAATTCGTCGCCCCGGATCCTGCCTTTGAACGAAGAACCGTCGGGCTGCCGGAAAACTATTACGCCCCTTTGAGCTGGGATTGCAAAGCCTTGATTCTGAGGCAGAAGCAGAGTCGCCGCGAGCAGCGAGGCGTAGAAAATATGCTTAAATTTCATAAATTCCGTTCATTTGTTGTGGAGGCCGGCGTTCAAAGCCCCGAAAGACTTTCTGCCGCCCCCTTCGGTACGCATAGACAAATAATTTGCATATTTACGGATTTTTATTGAAATTCGCAAACTCTCTTGGGGGCCGAGCGGCCGCAAAACTTTGTCAAGTCAGGTCGCCGCAGGTTCGCAAGAGACTGATACTCAGAGAATTTATGCCCAGTATAGTCATCCCTAACGACGTTTTCTTCGAAAATCTCATCGATGAACTTTCCACCAGCGGAAGCGTTCTTCTCACGGTGAAAGGCTGGAGTATGTTCCCGTTTTTCCGCAACGAGAAGGATGCCGTGCTTCTGCGCACCTTCAATCCTGAGGAGGGCCTCAGGAAGGGGGATGTCGCGCTTTTCCGCTACAGGGGAAAATACATTCTTCACCGCTGTACGGGCTGCGGCTTTATTTCTCCGGATGGGCAGATAGTTATGCTTTCTCAGGGTAAGCTGAAATCTATTTTTTCCAGGCGCACCGCTTCTCTTCCCTCGTCTCCGACTCCCGTCTATGTGTTCCGCGGCGACGGCAATCCTCGGGGGAGTGAATATGCCCCGGCCGAGCAGGTCTATGCCGTTGTGGAGAAAAAAATAGCTCCATCCGGAAGGGAATGGAGCTGCAGTTCTTTTTCGTGGAAGTTACTATCGAGGCTCTGGCCCTCCGGCTACCTGCCCAGAAGGCTTTTTGTCGGAGTTCTTCGCCGCATCCCCCTCTTCCGTTAGGCTGACCTTGCAGTTGGTGCAGTTCATAGCCCTGTCCACCCCTATGGTGGCGAAGGCTTTAACTCCTCCGATGACCTTTTCGCTGATTTTTTCCATCAGCTTCAATTCATCGTCGCTGAGTTTTCCCAAAACGAAATCCACCTGATGCCCTCTGCTGAAGTCGTTCCCGATTCCGAGGCGGATCCTTGCATATTCCTGGCTTCCAAGCAGTTCGTTGATGTTCTTCAGGCCGTTGTGGCCGCCGTCGCTGCCGTTTTTTCTCATCCTCACCGTTCCGAACGGAAGGTTGAGGTCGTCGCAGATTACAACGAGGTTTTCAAGCGGAATCTTCTTTTCTCCCATCCAGTACCTCACAGCCTTGCCGCTGAGGTTCATATAGGTGGAAGGCTTCAGAAGGAGGAATTTGTGTCCCTTGAAGCTCACTTCCGCAGTGTCGCCGTAACGCTCGGTGTGAAAAACGGCATTGGATGCCTTAGCAAAGGCATCCAACGCTATAAAACCCATATTGTGACGGGTGTTTTCATATTCGGAACCTATGTTCCCCAACCCGACAACAAGGAAATTGCTCATAAAGCTCTTGTTCTAATCCCGCGAGGATTACTCAGCCTGAGCGGCCTGAGCGGAAGCACGGGTAGGACGAACGGAGCAGATGATGGTTGCTTTCGGAGACACGATGGTCACGCCCTCATAGTGGAGGTCGCCGGCAACGATCTGCTTTCCGATCTGGAGCGGAGTGGAGTCAACCTCGAGAGTGTCAGGAAGGTCGGCGAGCATTGCGCTGATCTTGAGTTTGCGGGTGGAAACAAGAAGTTTACCGCCGGCTTTAACACCCTCTGCGTGTCCGGTTACGACAACAGGAACGTCGATTACGACAGGCTTGGTGTCGTTGACTGCGAGGAAGTCGATGTGGAGGCACTGGTCCTCTACCGGATGCCACTGAAGCTCGTGGAGAACGGCTGAAAGTTTCTGACCGTTGCTGAGCTCGAGGTCGATGATGTATGAATTAGGGGTGTGGGTAAGACCTTTGAGATCTTTTGCGTCAACTGTGAAAAGGATGTTCTCAAGTCCGAGACCATAGAGGTTGCAAGGTACGAGACCTTCTTTGCGGAGCGCTTTGAGCGCTTTCTTGCCGGTAGCTTCACGAAGCTGACCTTTAAGTTCAAAATGTTTCATTTGTTTTGTTTGTTAAAATGTGTTACTCAGACCGGCCGCTCGGGGCCAGTCCCCATTGCACCAAAAGCTGCGCTTTTAGGGGCTGCAAAGATACAACTTTTTTGTAAATAAAAGAGATTTCGTGAAGAAATAAGGTTTAGCCCAAGGTACTGAGCGATTTTTTTCTATGAGCGAAGACCTTGGGGAAACCGTCTTCACGAAATCGGCGCCAAGCTACTTCACGAGATCGGTTGCCACATCCCACGCGAGAGTCTTGTAATAGGTGTTGAGATAGTCCCTGTCGGTGTAGGGAAGATACATACTCAGGCCGCTGTGGCAATTGATTTCGAATCCGCCCCAGCCGGTCATAAACTCGGGAGTCGCCGCCTTGTAGGGAACGCACACATCCAGCACCGCCTCAAACTTCTCCACTTCCTCATCGCTTGCCCCAGCAGCCTTCACGACGCTCAGAAGATCATAGAACCACCTCTGCTTGTGTCCGTCCGTGGTGTCCCTGAAATATCTCTGCAAAAGCTCTGAATTACAAGTGCTTATGTTGACTTCGTGAGACGAGAAGAACTCCCTGCACAGCCTTGCGAGAAGATAAATCTTCGAGCAGTCCACAAGAGAAATCGTCGCCGACTGCATATATCCGCTCTGGGAATTGTACTGCTCGAAATAGCTCCTGCACACGGCCTCCACATCGGGCGTCCCGCTCCCCAGAAGCTGGGAAATCATCTCCGAATAGACCATTCCGTAGGCGAGAATCTCGGTCTGGGAGACGCAAAGCCAGCGGCAGCGGTCCCTCAGCTCGTATGCAACCTCCACTCCGCCCATATAGCAGGCGTCGAAAATGAGGTAGCTCAGCTTATATGGAATTCCCTTCACAAGTTCCTTCAGCTCAGTCTGATAGGCTTCCTTCCCCTTGCCGTCGGTCACCGTGGCGGCAAAACTCTTTACCGGCGGGGTGAACCCGTCTTCAGCGCCGGATTTTACCGGCGGGAAATTCTCCGAAGGGGAGTATGGAACTATGTTTTCTCCTTCCTCCCAGCTTTCACCGGAGGTCCGGAGGGGAGTTTCGCGGTTGTTCTTGCCCGAGGTCCCGTTCCCTCCGAAAAGCGAAATCTGGTCGGAAGAGCTCCCGGAGGAGGTGGAAGTCCCTTTTTCGTAGCTGTCCGGCGAGTCGCAATAGCCCGGAGGAGCCCACCCGGTCCCGTGCGAAGACATCAGCACTCCGACAGAAGAGGGGCGGTAGTTGTCCTTTATATAATTAAGGACTCGCGCAAGATTTTCGGCAGAATGCGGAATGCTGCCCTCCTCAAGCCTTAGAAGAGTGTCCCTCACGACGGCTCCCTGACGGTTTTTATAGACCCGGAAAAGCACCGGGGAAGTGGGGGTGGCGTAGCCTTTTGAGAGACGGTGGCTGTAGATGAAGAAAAGGTTGTCCTTTTTCGAGTCACCGGGAATGTAGCCTGTCTGAACCTCGGAAATGTCTTCGGAAAGGTAGCCGCTGAGGTTGTTGAAGCCGAAAGACATCATAACGAACGCCCGTACATCCCTTGAGTCCCCCTTGTCGCAGGAGCAGAAAGCTCCCGAGAGAATGGAGAGAGAGAAAATTGCAAGAATATATTTGGGGCGCAGACGCATAATCTTCCACTAATTTCACTAATTTTGCAAAGATATGCGTTTTTCGCGAAACTTGGCTTCCGTAAATGAAAAAAGAGGCTTTCATATATGGATAAGCTAGATATTTGCGAAAGTTGAATATATGGATAAGCTAGATACTTGCGAAAGTTGAATTGGAATATCCATCGAGTAATAATGTGTATAATATGAATAAAATCCTGAAGATGCTCTCTGCAGCAACAATTGCGGGTTGCGCCGCCTCCTGCGCCGCTCCCAAAGACAAAGTCCCCTCAGACTTCAAATACCTTATCGACGAGTTCGCCGACCTGAAAATTATGCGCTACACGGTTCCGGGTTGGGACGGGTTGAGCCTTGGGCAGAAAGAATATGTCTATCACCTGGGCGAGGCGGCAAAATATGGCCGCGACATCCTCTGGGACCAGAACTGCAAGGTGAACCTTCCTGTGCGCCACCTTCTTGAAAATATACTCGAGAACTACACCGGGGATAAGCAGTGCGCTGAATACAAGGACTTTGTGGTCTATGCCAAGAGGGTATTCTTCTCCAACGGCATCCACCACCACTATGCCGAGGAAAAGTTCTTCCCTGCGTGCCCGAGGGAGTATTTCGCTTCCCTGATGGCTGCAGTGGGTGAGGATAACCCTGAGCTGCTTGAGGCCATCTATTCCCCGACTCTATACCGCTGGAGAAAAACAGATGAAGGCGACATAGTGAAGGGCTCTTCCGTGAACTTCTACGAGGGAGTGACAAGGGCCGAAGTCGATGCGTTCTATGCCGCGAAGGCCGACCCGTCGGACAAGACCCCGGTCTCTTACGGACTCAATAGCAAGGTGGTAAAGGGCCCTGACGGAGTGGTCCGCGAGGAGATTTATAAAGAGGGCGGACTCTACGGAGCGGCGATTGAAAAAATTGTCGCCGAGCTCGAAAAGGCCTCCGAGGTGGCTGAGAGCCCGCTTCAGAAGCAGTATATTTCCACCCTCATTGAATACTACCGCAGCGGTGACCTCCGCCTCTGGGACAAATACAACATCGAATGGGTGCAGGACACGCTCGGAACGGTGGATTTCATCAACGGATTCATCGAGGACTACAACGACCCGCTCGGAAGAAAGGCAACCTGGGAGGCCCTTGTGAATGTGCGTGACGCCGAGGCTTCGGAGCGCACCGTGAAACTTTCCGAAAACGCCCAGTGGTTCGAGGACCATTCTCCGGTTGCGCCCGAGTTTAAGAAACCGACCGTGAAGGGAGTCTCCGCGAAAGTGATTGATGCAGTGACGCTTGCCGGAGACTGCTACCCTGCGACCCCGATCGGAATCAACCTCCCGAACGCCGACTGGATCCGCAAGGAGCACGGCTCAAAGTCCGTCACGATTGCGAACATAACCCACGCCTACGACTATGCGGCCCAGGAGTCCCCGAAGAGCACCCTCACCGAGTTCGCCTACGATGAGGCTGAAATCGCCCTCGCGAAGAAATATCTTGCCCTCACAGACGAAATCCACACCGACCTCCACGAGTGCCTCGGCCACGGCAGCGGGCAGCTCCTTCCTGGAACTTCTCCGAATGCTCTCGGCGAGTACAGCTCCACTCTTGAGGAAACACGCGCCGACCTTTTCGGCCTCTATTATATGGCAGATCCCAAACTCATCGAACTCGGCATCCTTCCGGACGGCGAAGCCTACAAGGCTATGTATTCCAACTACATACGCAACGGCCTGATGGTTCAGTTCTCCCGTGTCGAACTCGGAAAGAAAAACACCGAGGCGCATATGCAGAACCGCAAGCTGATTGCCCAGTGGTGCTACGAAAAGGGCCTCGGGGACAACGTTATTGAGAAAAAGGTCCGCGACGGGAAGACCTATTTCGTCGTGAACGACTATCCTGCCCTCCGCGGTCTTTTCGGAGAGCTTCTCGCTGAGGTTCAGCGCATTAAGTCAGAAGGAGACTATGCCGCGGGGAAGGCTCTTGTGGAGAATTACGCGGTGAACATTGACCCCGAAATTCATAAGGAGGTGCTCGAAAGGTACGCATCCCTCGGTCTCAAGCCTTACGGAGGCTTCGTGAACCCGAGGATTGAGCCTGTCGAAAAGGGCGGAAAGATTGTGGACTACGCCATTTCCTACACCGACGGCTACCTTGAGCAGATGCTGGAGTACGGACACAAGTACCGTACATTATAATATATAGCGGCCCCAGGAAGGCTTTGTCTATGGACGGGTTCAGGTTTCAGCAGGACTACGGCTACTATCTGAAGATAGAGTGTGCGATGTCGCCAAACACGGTTTCGGCGTACCTTAGCGACCTGTCCCTCTTTTTCGCCGCTGTGGGAAAAGACCCGGTGGATGTCACTCCGGAGGACATAATCAACTATCTCGCGACCTGCAGCGCCCACCTTTCCAAGCGCTCGCAGGCCCGGCTTCTGAGCTCCCTGCACTCCTTCTACGGCTACCTCATAGCCGAGGGGGAGGTGGACGAAAACCCATCCGATGCCGTGGACGCGCCGAAAATGGGAAAATATCTCCCGGCGGTGCTCTCGGTGGAGGAAGTGGGCAGGCTCATAGATGCCGTGGACACCGAAGGGGAGAGGTTCGGACGGAGGGACAGGGCAATCCTCGAGACTATGTACGGGCTCGGGCTGAGGGTTTCGGAGGCGGTGAGCCTGAGGATTTCCAACATCTATTTTGACGAGGGCTGCGTCAGCATAATCGGAAAGGGGAACAAGCAGAGGCTCATTCCGCTGGGGGATATGGCAAGGGACGCGATAGAGGCGTACCTCGAAGTCCGTGAAACCCCCGCAGACCGTGAGAGCGCCGACATTCTGTTTCTTAACCGTTTCGGCCGTGCGCTTTCCCGCGTCGCGGTGTTTAAGCTCATAAAGGCGTATGCTGTGAAGGCCGGAATCACAAAGGAAATCTCTCCCCACACCCTCAGGCACTCTTTCGCGACCCATCTCGTGGAAAACGGCGCCGACCTTCGCGCAGTCCAGGAAATGCTGGGCCACGAAAGCATCCTCACCACCGAAATCTACACCCACATCGACACCTCCACCTGGCAGAGGGACGTTCTCAGTCACCACCCGAAGTATTGAGTGGCAATTCCACACTCTATTATAAGGTATGAAACGAATAATATTTTTAATGATAATTTCAATTGTTATGTCAATTAACATCGGTGCCCGGAGTCTGTCCGAGCGTCAGCTGCATCTTGCAACCTGTGCCGCTCTTGAGGCGCAGGGAGACTTGGAGCGTCTGGAGACTGCTGTGCGCAGCGCCCTCGACGGGGGAGTCACCGTCAATGAACTCAAAGAAGCCTTTTCTCAGCTTTATGCCTACACCGGTTTTCCGCGTTCGCTCAACGCGCTGGGAGTGCTCGGCAAGGTGCTTGAAAATCCGGGCGAAGGCTGGCAGGAGGGAAAACCTTGGACGCGTCCCGCTCTTTGGGACGATGCCGCCGCGTCTCTTAAAACGGGAACCGAGGTGCAGACCAGCCTCTCCGGAGGGCCGTTCAACTATACCTTCTGCCCGCAGGACGACTACTACCTCAAATCCCACCTTTTCGGCGACATCTTCGCCGGTGACATTCTTACTCCCGCCGACAGGGAAATAGTAACTGTGGCGGCGCTTTCGGCCCTCAAGGGTGTCGCTCCGCAGCTTGCTTCCCACAAGGCCGGGGCTGTGCGGCTTGGAAATACGCAGGAGCAGATTGACGAGCTTTGCAAATACCTGAGCGACAACGGCCTGAGCCAGTGCGACTGCGCTGCGGACGCTGTCGCGGGAGACTGGAAGCAGGGAAAGCCGAACACCGGTTATGCTCGGTATTTTGTCGGCAACAGCTACCTTAATCCGGTGGTTCCGGTGAACCTTGAGAGTGCAGGTGAAAGCGCCCTGCCCCTTTCCACCGTGACATTCGAGCCGGGTTGTCGAAACAACTGGCACATACATCACGGCGCCCGTCAGATTCTTATCTGCGTGAGCGGACGCGGCTGGTATCAGGAGTGGGGAAAGCCGGCTGTGGCTCTGAAGGCCGGCGATGTCGTGGACATTCCTGAGGGCGTGAAGCACTGGCACGGGGCGCAGAAGGACTGCTGGTTCCAGCATCTGGCGGCGCACGTGGCTGTTGAGAACAGCTGCCCGGGGGCGGAGGCCAATGAGTGGCTGGAGCCTGTCGGGGACGCGGAGTACTTGGCGCTTTAGCTGGGACGGGGGCTCGCGGCGCTTCAACCTCCGCTGGTTCCTCAACTGGGCTGTGAGGAAAGGCTATGCGTCCGAGCGCGAAATCAGTAAGATTCAACCGAAATTCAAGGTCCTCGAGAAGCCCGAAATCTTCCTCACCAAAGAAGAATTGCTGAAGCTCTACAAGCATCCCGCCGCAGGTCGTCATGAAATGGCCCGGCCACTCCGACTACAAGGCTATGAAGCCGTATATAGACATCGCAGAAAAGACCAAGGCTGACGCCATGAAACAGATCGAACATGCCTGGGAGATGTGGGAATTTTGTAAATTTGTAAGACATAAATAGAAGGACTATGGCTAACGGAAAAGAATCAATAATGATAAAGGAAGACGATTATCAAGAGATACTGCTACGCGCTGTAGCAGTTTTGGATAATGCAAGAAATCTTCTCGCGCAAAATATTTGCTCAATAGCGACTAATAGTTATTGGGGCATTGGTAAGATTCTCCACGAGAAGAAGCTGGAGAGCAATTATGGCGACGCCGTTGTAAAGCGGTTGTCGAGCGATCTGAAGGTGCGGTATCCATCAATGGGGGTGTCGCCACGTCAGCTATGGAATATGAAGAAGTTTTATGTCCGTTATATGGCCAGTGATGAAAAACTGCTACGCTCCGTAGCAGTTTTGCCGTGGTCGCATAATCTTCTCATTCTCAACAAGGAGTTAACGGACGAACAGACTCTTTATTACGCCACAGAGAGCATTACAAAAGGCTGGACCCGGGATTTTCTTCTCAATGCCATCAAGATGCAGATGCATTTGATGACGGCCAAGCCAGTTATCCCAGACAATAATTTCGCATCTTCCCTGCCAGCAACTCAAGCGCAATATGCAAACGAAGTGTTCCGCGACGGCTACAACCTTGGATTTCTTGGTGTCGCGGAACCGATTCTTGAACTTGACCTGGAGAAGCGCCTTGTAGAGAAGATAAAACTCTTTCTTCTTGAACTCGGCAAAGGCTTTACTTTCATCGGAAACCAATATGAGTTGGACTACAACGGCAAGACCAGCAAGGTGGACCTTCTTTTCTTCCATAGAGGACTGCGCAGCCTAGTGGCCGTTGACCTCAAGATTGGCAAGTTCATTCCCGAGTATGCCGGGAAAATGAACTACTATCTGTCATTACTCGACCGGCTGGAACGTGGCGAGAACGAGAATCCGTCCATCGGCATAATTCTTTGCGCAGAGAAGGACCACGTGGATGTGGAACTCGCGCTGGATGGTGTGGCTAAACCGATAGGCGTGGCGGATTATCGGTTGATAGTGCCGAAGGAGGATATCCAGAGAATAATTACGGATGAGATTCAATCCTTCGAGAAGGGGATGGCCGAGGCCGAACTTGAACAATAAAGAAGTTCGTCAGTAACTGACGAACTTCACAGGTGCAAACCTATAGGTCAACTCCTGTCCGAAATTTGGGGGACATTATAGGCGCAATCGCTTCCGGGTCCTTGATAGTACTACTACAAAAACTAGAACTCGCGGCGCTTCGCTGGCGGGAATTTAGCGCGGCGCTTCGCTTGCGAGATTTTAGCGCGGCGCTTCGCTGGCGGGAATTTAGCGCGGCGCTTTGCTTGCGAGATTTTAGCGCGGCGCTTCGCTGGCGGGAATTTAGCGCGGCGCTTCGCTGGCGCTTGGCGGCACTGCGCTTTGCTTGTGCCGGGGAGAAAAATGAGGAGTTATTCCTATGAGTGAGGGATTCGTTGAGAAAAAATGGCTCACCATTTTTTCTCAACAGATCCCTTGGCCTCCCGGCGGGTCCTTGCGACTGAGATTGGCACGCAATCAGAGAGCCGCACGGCCTTCGGCCTTGCTTGGTTTTGTGTAGAAAAAACCTCTTAGGAGAGCTAGCTCTCCACGAGGGTTTTTCCTACACAAAACCGCCCTCGCTTTTGGCGAGGGCGGCTCTCTGATTGCTTTCGTTTTCAGTTGCGGAGAGTGAGGGATTCGAACCCCCGGAGGCTTTCACCTCAACAGTTTTCAAGACTGCCGCCTTAAACCACTCGGCCAACTCTCCAAGCCTTTGAGAGAGGTTTTTCTCAAAGGGACTGCAAAGGTAGTCATTATTTCATTCCCTGCAAATTTTTTTTCGATTTTTTAACTTGAATTGGGCAGTGACTTGCTTCAGCCTTTGATTCTCAGATTGTTCGCTGGCGATGAAACATTATCGGCGGCAACGATTGCAGTTATGGGAAAAATCACTAAATTTGCGCCGCTTATTTCGGAAGGGGATTGAGAGGCGGGCGGAAAGAGGCCTGAATGAACTTCCTAAGTCCTTGATTTAGAATACAATAATAAAAATAACACAAAATGAGTGAAAAGAAACTCAATCTGAAGTATGCGGTTTGTCTTCCGATAGCCCTGCTTCTTTTTCTGCTCCTTTGGTTTTTCCCGATTGAACCGGTAACCATCGGAAACCTTACTTTCGGCTATGACCTTTTCTTCGGAGAAGGCGTCCTCTCTCAGGTGGAGGCCAGGGTCATCGCCCTTTTCGCGCTTGCCGCAATGTTCTGGATCTTTGAAATCGTCCCTACCTGGTGCACCTCCACGATGATTATCGTCCTGATGCTCCTCACGGTTTCAGACCAGGCGGCTTTCACCTTCGCTTCCGACTCCAATGTCGGTTCTCTCGTAAGCTACAAGTCCATCCTTGCCACCTTCGCTGAGCCTACGGTGATGCTCTTCCTCGGCGGATTCGCCCTCGCCCTCTGCGCAACCAAGGTCGGTCTTGACGCACAGCTCGCCCGCATCCTTATGGCCCCGTTCGGAAAGAACCCTAAGATGGTGCTTCTTGGCTTCCTGTTCGTGATCGGACTCTTCTCAATGTTTATGAGCAACACCGCCACTGCCGCAATGATGCTCGCCTTCCTCGCTCCTGTGCTCAGGAGCCTTCCGGATGACGGAAAAGGCAAAATCGGTCTTGCGCTTGCAATTCCTATCGCTGCAAACGTCGGCGGAATCGGCACACCTATCGGAACGCCGCCTAACACCATCGCGCTTAAATATCTCAACGAGCCTTCATTTATCGAGGACATCAACTGCCGCCTCGCTTCCGCAGGGGAGAGCCTCGGAGTCACTTTCGAGCCTATCGCCCGCATCGGATTCCCTGAGTGGTGCGCTGTGATGGTGCCTTTCGCCCTCGTTATGCTCCTTTTCTCCTGGGTTGTGCTTCTTATGCTTTTCCCGTTTAAGGTCAAGGAGATAGAGCTCAAAATCGAGAGCAACCCTAAAAAGGACAAGGACTACTGGATTGTGGTCGTCACCTTCATCATCACGGTGCTTCTTTGGATGACCGAGAATATCCACGGCCTTAACTCTTATGTGGTCGCTATGATTCCTGTGGGAGTTTTCGCAACAACCGGAGTCCTCGGTAAGAAGGAGCTCAAGGCCCTCGACTGGGATGTGCTCTGGATGGTTGCCGGCGGTTTCGCCCTGGGTCTCGCGCTTAACAAGACCGGTCTTGCAACCCACCTCGTTACGGCAATTCCGTTCGGAGAGTGGATGCCGCTCCTCGTTCTGGTTGTCGCAGGTCTGCTCGCATACTTCCTCTCCAACTTCATCTCGCACTCTGCGGCTTCGGCGCTCCTCGTGCCTATCCTCGCTGCTGTTGCAACCGGAATGGCCGGCAATCCTGCATTCGAGGCCATCGGCGGTGCTTCCACCCTCATTGTGACCGTGGCTGTTACCTGCTCCCTCGCGATGCTCTTCCCGATTTCCACTCCGCCGAACGCCATCGCGCACTCCACCGGTCTTATCAAAACCAAGGATATGGCCCTCACCGGTGCGATTATCGGTGGCGTGGGAATTGTACTGCTGTACTTGGTGATGACTCTTATTGGTCTTCCTAAATTCTGATTATGAAAAATTCTTATAGAATTGTGATTGCTGCGATGGCACTTCTGACTCTGTCAGCAAGTGCCATTGCTGCGGATTGGAAGGACAACATCAAGCTTTACGGCTTTGTCCGCAACTATATGGCCTACGACTCCAGAGAGAGCCTCGCGGGAACGGGTGACCTGTTCTACTATCTTCCAAAGGATCAGAACCTCAATGACGCGGGCGAAGACCTCAATCAGAAGAACCAGTTCAGGTTCCTTTCCATCACGACGCGCCTCGGCGTGGATGTGCTCGGCTTCCAGTGGGGCCGCACCACTTTCGGCGGAAAGATTGAGACCGACTTCTATGCCGGACTTTCCGGAGTGACAGGCACGGCGACCCTGCGTCTCAGGCAGGCCTACATAACCGCCGCCTGGAAGGACCTCCAGATGGGAGAATCCTCTGCTTCGGTGAATCTTAAGATAGGACAGGCGTGGCATCCGATGGCGGCCGACCTCTGCCCGGTGTTCACCCTTGAGGTGGGCGTGCCGTTCGGTCCCTTCAACCGCTCGCCGCAGATTACCCTCGACGCCAATCTCGGTGACCATTTCACCCTCACCGCTTCAGCCCTCTGGCAGATGCAGTACACCTCCATGGGTCCTGACGGGGCATCGGCGAACTACATCAAATACTCCTGCACCCCGGAAGGCTATCTGGGCCTGAGTTACAAAACCGGCGGCTTCCTCGCAAGGGTGGGAGCGGATGTGCTGAGCATCAAACCCCGCACAACCGGTGAGGGCGGATATTATGACGAGACCGGAGCGTGGGCGGCGACCACAGTGAAAGTTTCCGACCGCATCACCACGGTCTCCCCGTTTGCCTATGTTCAATATGTAAACGGCGGCTTTGAGTTCAAGGCTAAGACCATCTATGCCTCCGCAGGCGAGCATATGAACATCCAGGGCGGCTACGGAATTACGAAAAAATGCACCGGGGAAGGTGAGGACGGACATTATGAATATGCCTCTATCCACACTTCATCCACCTGGGCCACAGTCGCTTACACTTTCGCAAAGATCTGGAAACCGATGATTATGGCTGGTTATTACAGGAATCTCGGCACCTCCGAGGACCTGTTGAACAAAGATGGAAATGTTCTCGAAAGCGATTTCTATTTCGCCAAGAACAGCTACCGCAACCTCAATCAGCTCTACCGCATCTCTCCGTCCATTGTCTGCACTCTCGGCCGCTTCAGCATCGGTCTGAACTATGAACTGAGCGGTGCACAGTACGGAACTCCGGGAACTGCGACCGAAGGCACCAAGACGGTGAATGTCTATAATGTGCACGGTCTTGCGCTGGACGGCCTTCACTGGGTGTATAACCACAGGGTGCAGGCGATGTTCAAGTTCAGTTTTTAAGCTACTTCTAATAAGGGACGGTCTGCCGCGCCTATCGCCCTCCTAATTTATTATAGCCGTCCCGCGCCAGGGCGGCTATTTTTATGTTCAAATAAAATCGTAAATTTGTAGGATTTTGAAAATCGACTAAATCTGACAATTTATGAAACTTTATAAAAAACTTAATGGCTTCCGGGAGAAATATGTCGACACTCTCGCCAAGCTCTATGACTACGCGACGACATTCTACGACTCCCGGCCGATGTCGGAGCTGCTCGGCACGGATCTGAAATACACCTACGGCAGCTTCAAACACCAGTGCGACGCCCTTTCCCGCAAACTTTCCCAGTACGGAATCGGAGCAGGGGACCGTGTCGCAGTGCTCTCGCAGAACACCCCGAACTGGACCGTGGCGATGTTCTCCCTCGTGCCTTTCGGCAGGGTGATGGTCCCGATTCTTCCGGACTCTTCCGAGAACGAAATCACCAACATCCTCACCCACTCCGGCTGCAAGGCCATTTATGTTTCCAAGCGCTACCTCAGCAAGGTCTCAAAGGAGTGTATCGAAAAACTTACGCTTGTCATTGATATAGAGGACTTTACGCTCATCCACAGGGACGACGAAGCCTTCACCTGCGACGGCCGCACCATAGCCCCGCAGCCTGACGACCTCGCCACAATAATCTACACTTCCGGCACCACCGGAAACGCGAAGGGAGTGATGCTCAGCCACCGCAACCTCTGCACGAACATAGTGATTTCCTACCACGCTCACAAAACCAGCGAAAAAGACGTCTGGCTGTCAATTCTTCCGATGGCGCACACCTACGAAATGAGCATCGGAGTGCTCTACCCGATGTTTGTTGGCGGAAAAGTGGTGTATCTTCAGAAACCCCCTACGGCGACTGTGCTTATGGCGGCCCTGAAAAAAGTGCGGCCGACGATTATGCTCTCGGTGCCTCTTATCATCGAGAAGATGTACAAGGCGAGCATACTTCCGACCATCCAGAAGAGCCGAATCCTTAAGTGGATGCACCGCAAGATGGCTCCGGTTCTTTACTGGTTCGTGGGCCTGAGGCTGAAGAGGACCTTCGGCGGCCGCATAAAGTTCTTCGGCATCGGCGGCGCGAAACTCAACCCTGCAGTCGAGAAATTCCTCAAGAAAGCCCGTTTCAACTACGCCATCGGCTATGGAATGACCGAGTGCGCACCGCTGATCTGCACGGCAGGGGTGAAACAGACCCACGTCGGCACCACCGGCGGAGCGGCCTACGGAGTGGATGTGAAACTGATAAATGTGAACCCGGAGACAGGGGAGGGCGAGATTGTGGTGAAGGGAGACAATGTGATGCTGGGCTACTACAAGGACCCGGAGCGCACCAAGGCGGCGTTCACCGAAGACGGCTGGTTCCGCACCAACGACCTCGCGACGGTGGACTCAAAGGGTCGCTACAGCATCAGGGGGCGCCTGAACAATATGATTCTGGGCCCGTCCGGCGAAAACATCTACCCGGAGGAGATTGAAAAGGTAATCAACGATTTCGAGGGCGTGGACGAGTCGCTCGTTGTGGAGAGGGACGGCAAACTTGTCGCCCTGGTGCAGCTTAGCAGCAATGTCCTGGACTGGAATCAGGACAGCGAGGACCAGCTTTTCGAGAAAATCGAATCCAGCAAGAAGGCCATCCTGAGCTATGTGAACAAGAAGGTCAACCGCTCCTCCAAGGTCAACGACATAGAGGTGGTGAAGGAGCCGTTCGAGAAAACCGCCACCCACAAAATCCGCCGCTTCAAATACAAATCCGCCGACCAGAAAGACTCCAAGTCTCAGCCTAAGCAGGAGCAACAGTCTTCAGACGAGTCCAAATAGAAGGTAAAACGACGATAATAAACAAAAAGGACGGTCAGAGGGATTCTCTGGCTGTCCTTGTTTTATAATCGAGTGATTTTTTTTTCTGATTTTTTAAAATCGCAAGTTTTTCTTGCGATTTCGCAAGAAAAACTTACTGGACACGTGCGATTTTTATTCTTTACTTTGCAGAGTCTAAAAAGCCCATAAAGGTCGCACTTTCCTGGGATTTTTTTAGCTGGCTTATCATTTTTGATAATTTTGCATTATATTTGCCGATGGAAAATGAGACTCTGAAAATCGAATATGCCGACGAGGCCATTGAATCACTTGTCAAATTTCACAAAACTGACGACAGACGTTATCGTAAGTTAAAGAGTAACAATAGATTTCTCGCCGATTTGGATAAGGTGATGTCTTTGTTGCGTGCTGCGACGAACACTGCGGAACTTTCCCGATTCGGTCAGCTTCACTACGAGAAACTCAAATATGAGTTGTCAGGCCGAAGCAGTGTGAGAATCGGGTACAAGACGAAATACAGGATGATTTTTGAGGAGTTCGATGGCGGAATACGAATCTGCCTTATTGAAATAAATGAACACTATGATGACAAATGAAATCAACAACGCGCCGTTCAGGGCAGTTCACCCGTCCGAAATCCTAAAAGACGAGATTGCATCACGGGCTCTGAGCCAGAAGGAACTGGCCGCGAGAATGGGGATGAAGCAGTCTAACCTTTCGCGATTGCTGAGGGGGGAGGATCTCACCCTCCCGGTAGCCTTGAAACTTGAAGATGCCTTGGGGATACCTTCGGATTACTGGATGAGGCTTCAGGCGCAGTATGACAGGGACAAAAAGGCCATAGCCGTTCGTGATGAATGTGAAAAGACGGCAATCAACGCCGAACGGGCGCTATCCAATGTCCTAAATCTTCCTGAATTGTATAAACGCCTCAATATCAGCTCTTCGCTATTTATTCAAAACAAATTGTCGATTCTGGATGAATTGCTTGGCTTTAATAGTGTTGAGATATGCTCAGATGACTTTGCCGGGCGCATTGTTCACAATTACAAAAAGAGTGACTCTGAAGAGGTCAATCTGAAGAATCAGATGACCTGGCTGACGCTTGCGTACATACAGTCCAGAAAAAATGCCCCGGAAGAAGCCTATGTGAAGGGTGGCGCCGTCAAAGCCGCAAAGGAAATCTCGCTCAAGGCGAATGAGGGCGGCCTCACCGAGGAGGAAATCAAAAAAGTCCTTAGGAAGAACGGGATTGCCTATTCGGTTGTTCCAAAGTTGGAGAAAATTCCGATTGATGCCGCTTCACTCAAAGTAGGAGACTATCCAGCAATTGTCACCTCACATCGTTCCGATGATATTAACGGCCTGGTTTTCAACGTCCTGCACGAACTCGGTCACATTGATAAGCACCTGTATGACTCGCCGAGGACAGTGTTCATTGCAGACGGAGACACCTATTCCTGTGAGAACAGGGAGGAACAGGAAGCCAACGACTTCGCTCGTAATATGTTGACTGCACCTGCCCCTATTCAATAAAACTTTTTATTCGGCCTCTTTCACATCGCACAAAAAAAAGGATGACTTTTTGGTCATCCTTTTTCTATACGTAAAGTGTTGACTTACTTGATTTTGTTGTAGCCGTAGGCGGAAGTGTCGCCGAGTTCGAGTTCGATCTTCATCAGGCGATTGTACTTCGCGATGCGGTCGGTGCGGCTGAGGGAGCCGGTCTTGATCTGGCCGCTGTTGGTCGCTACCGCGATGTCGGCGATGGTCGTGTCCTCGGTCTCGCCTGAGCGGTGGGAGGTGACGGTGGTGTAGCCGTTGCGGTGTGCCATCTCAATGGCGTCGAGAGTCTCGGTGAGGGAACCTATCTGGTTGACCTTGATGAGGATGGAGTTGGCCGCGCCCAGTTTGATACCCTTCTTCAGGTACTCCACGTTGGTTACGAAGAGGTCGTCACCCACGAGCTGGCACTTGCTCCCGATAGCCTTGGTGAGCTTTACCCAGCCTTCCCAGTCGTTCTCGTCGAGACCGTCCTCGATGGAGTCGATAGGATATTTGTTCACGAGGGTCTTGAGGTACTCGATCTGCTCGTCGTCCGAGAGCTTCTTGCCGTTAGGGTCTTTAGGGAGACCGTTGCTGAGCTGCTTGTAGTCGTAGTAGAACTTGCCGTTCTCCTGAACGCTGAACTCAGATGCTGCGCAGTCCATTGCGATGGTGACATCCTTGCCCGGCTCGTATCCGGCCTTCTTGATTGCCTCCACGATGCAGTCGAGAGCGTCGTCGATGCCGTTAAGTGCAGGAGCGAAACCGCCTTCGTCGCCCACAGCTGTTGAAAGTCCGCGTCCCTTGAGCACTTTCTGGAGTGCGTGGAAAACTTCTGCGCCCATCCTTACGCCCTCTGCGATGCTTGCGGCACCTACCGGACGGATCATAAACTCCTGGAATGCGATAGGAGCGTCTGAGTGTGCACCGCCGTTGATGATGTTCATCATAGGGACAGGGAGCACGTATGCGTTAGGACCGCCGAGGTAGCGGTAGAGAGGCTGACCGAGATATGCGGCAGCGGCCTTCGCGGTGGCAAGTGATACGCCGAGAATTGCGTTGGCGCCGAGTTTTGCCTTGTTCTTCGTTCCGTCAAGTTCGATCATAGTCTTGTCGATTGCCCTCTGCTCGAAGCAGGACATTCCGATAAGGGCCGGAGCGATGACCTCGTTAACGTTCTTCACAGCCTTGAGCACGCCTTTTCCGCCGTAACGGGCCTTGTCGCCGTCACGAAGCTCAATTGCCTCGTTTTCGCCTGTTGATGCTCCTGAAGGAACAGCCGCAGTGCCCACTACGCCGCAGGCAAGCCTTACTTCAGCTTCAATCGTCGGGTTTCCCCTGGAGTCGAGGATTTCCCTCGCGCTCACAGCGATAATTTCGTAATCTTCCATAATTCCTATAAAATTAAAAGTGTATTTTCTGAGCCCATATAGCCGCAAAACCTAAGCCAAAATCGCCCTGAACTGACATTTTGTCGGTAGGATTTTGGCAAGACGAGCGGGCGCGGCAATCCGCCCCAGAAACAGATTCGCTCGAAGCGTAATAGGGGATGGAGTGCAAGGCGCACGGCGAAGCCAAATACCGGAGCAACCTGAGGGTTGTGAGGATTTTGGCAAGACGAGTAACGCGGCAATCCGCCCATATTACGCTTCGAGAACGAGGCCGTCGTAGGCGGGAAGAATGTTCGGGTGAGTGCCGTCGGGATTGGCGGGAAGGGCTTCGAGTTCGGGGATGAAATCTCGGTAGCGCGGAAGGCGGTCGCTTAGATGGGTGAGCCAGCTGTGACGGGCGCCCACTCTTCGGCAGACCTCCTCGGCCTGCTCCAGACCCCAGTGGGAATTGTGCTTGCCGCGTTTTACCGTGTTGATTATAAAGTGCTCCAGGCCCCGGAGCTTTTCGAATTCCTCCTCCGGGATGTAGTTCATATCGGTGCAGTAGGCTATGTCGCCGAAACGGAAGCCGAGTACGGGAAGCGAGCCGTGAAGACCTCGGATCGGGATGATTGTCGTTTCGTGCACTTCTTTCTCTGATGCTGCCTCCTCGGGCGAAGGGGTAATTTCCCTGTAGCCCACTCCTGAAATCCATTCCAGATTCGGGGCGGAGTCGTTGCGGCGGACCTTGAACGGCTCCTTAGTTATATTGTGGATGTGCCACTCGGGGACCCCGGGGTATTTGTGGGCGGCGAAGGCGTAGGAGTATTCCCTTCGGAGCGACTCCTCCACATAGCTTTCGCAGTAGATGTCGCAGGCGCGGCCCTCGGTGTAGTTGAGTGCGCGCACGTCGTCCAGCCCGCCGGTGTGGTCCTTGTGGTTGTGGGTGAGGAGGATGGCGTCCAGGTGGCGCACCCCTGCGCGAAGCATCTGGGTGCGGAAATCTGGACCCGCGTCCACAAGAATCTGCAGTCCGTCATACTCCACGAAAACGCTTGAGCGCAGCCTCTTGTCGTGAGGGTCCGTGCTCCGGCAGACCGGGCAGTCGCATCCGATTACCGGCACGCCCTGCGAAGTCCCGCTCCCGAAAAATGTTAATCGTACCATATCATTCATCTCCCGCATCAAGGGCGTGTAACCGAGTATTTTCCTCTGTGAGAGTAACTTCAGAAGCGGCTCCGATGAGCGACTTCTCGTAAGGCATCCACACCTTGATATAATTCTCCGTGTACCCCGCCATCATTCCCTCCTTGTCCTTGCTCTCGAAAAGCACCTTGCAGCTGTCTCCGAGGCAGCTTTCGACAAATTCCCGGTGAAGGCTCCTGCAAAGAGCCTCAAGCCTCTCCACCCTCTGGGTCTTGATGCTGTCCTGCACCTGGTCTTTTCGCACTGCCGCCGGAGTCCCTGCCCTGCGGGAGTAGGGGAATATGTGGATGAAGGCCGGCCGAACCGTTTCGCTTAGGAACTTGTAGGTCTCCTCGAAGAGAGCGTCTGTTTCGCCCGGGAAACCCACAATTACATCGATGCCGAAAAATACCTTCCGGGGAGCGAAGGCCCTGCGGATATATTCGATTTTATGGGCGAATGCCGCCGTGTCGTAGCGCCGGCCCATTTCCCTGAGGACGGTGTCGCTGCCGCTTTGGAGGGGAATGTGGAAATGGGGGAGGAACTTCGTCTCGCCCACAATCCAGTCCACCATCGGTTCGGTGAGAAGATTCGGCTCGATGGAGGAAATCCTGTACCGCTCTATGTCTTCCACCTCGTTCAGAGCCCTGATGAGGTCGAAGAAATTCTCCCCCGTGCTCTTTCCGAAATCTCCGGTGTTGACTCCCGTAAGGACTATCTCGCGGCAGCCAAGCTCCGCAATTTCGCGGGCTTTCTCCACGATGGCCGCGATGCTCTCATTGCGGCTCTCTCCGCGGGCGTAAGGCACTGTGCAGTAGTTGCATTTGAAGTCGCAGCCGTCCTGGACCTTGAGGAAAGAGCGGGTGCGCTCGCCGCTGGAGTAGGCGCCGAGAAAATCCTCGGGGCACTGCTTGGAGTCCGCAAGGGTCTCAGCCTGGCCCTGTGCAGGAGTTGCCTCCAGAGCCTGTGCGGCTTCCTTGAGGCTTTCGGCCCGGTCTTGGTGAGCCGCGTCGCCACCGATGAATGAGAGCAGCGCCGGCACTACCCGTGTCTTTTCCTTTGCTCCGAAGACCTCCCTCACGCCCTCAAGAGCGAGGATTTCGTCCCTTTTGAGTTCGGCGTAGCAGCCGGTGACGAAAATAGCCGCCCCGGGGGAGACACGGTGAAGTTTGCGGATTATATTCCTGCACTTTTTGTCGGAGTGTTCGGTCACGGAGCAGGTGTTCACAAGGAACGCGTCCGCCCCCCGGGACCACGGCACGACTTCCACCTCCCCGGGCTTTGCCCCGGAAAGCAGCCGCCGCTCGTAAGTGGAGGTTTCGGCATAGTTGAGCTTGCAGCCCAGCGTAACGAAAGCTATTCGCATATACAAAAAATAAAGTCTATGAGTAGGGGGTGAATAGAGGATGGAGTGCAAGGCGCACGGCGAAGCCCCAGGCGCATCAGCGCCGTGCGGAGTCTTTGAAGGGAGAGGCTTGCGTTGATAGGGAAGATGTAGCACGACTTCCCCTATAGAGGGGACGGGAGGGGTGTATATATAAACAAGGCGAGCAACGCAGCAATCCGCCTCTATTCACACCCGTACCCGCCGTCCATTGTGATGCGCGCCCACGAAACCTTAGCCCCGGCAATCGGCGGATTCTGCTTTGAAACCCGGATGGAAAAATGCTCCAGACGAGGGTACCTCTTCTCCACAGCCTTCACAATCCTTGCGGCCACAGCCTCGATGAGGTTTGAGGGCCTTCCCATCTCCTTAGCCACAATCGCATAAATTTCAGCGAGGTCCACCGTGTCGGCGAGATTGTCGCTCTTTGCGGCCTTCGACGCGTCCAGCTCAGACATAAAATCCACGAGAAACCTGTTCCCGTTTTTCCTCTCGCTCTCAAGGCAGCCGTGATTGGCGTGGAATTCCATTCCTTCCAGTTCAAGTAAACTTGTCATATCCTATTGATTTATATTTGTTTATTTATTTCTATGGGCTCCTGAGCCGCTCTCTCTGCCTGAGCCCTTTCCGTTAAAGCGCTCGAGCGTCTTTTCTGCCGCTCCACAGCCTGGCTCCACCCCGATTATAAAGACGCAGGGCCGTTTCCCGATGAGAAAGCCCCCTGCAACCTCCTTCTTCCACTGCGAAACCGGGAGGGTGCGGATAAGTTCCGTGTCGAGTGTGATGTCGGCGGCGATGCAAAGAAGCGTCTCCGCCCTGCACCCCGAGAGGATGTCAGAGAGCATCGCGTCGTTGCGGTAGGGAGTTTCGATGAAAATATGGCTTCGGCCCGTTGCAGCGACGGCTTTCTCGATTGCCGCGAGCCTGGCCCTTCTCTCCGCCGTCTTTGCCGGAAGGTAGCCGCAGAACTCGAAGCCCTGCCCGTTCAGCCCGGACGCCATAAGGGCGAGCATCAGTGACGACGGGCCCACATAAGGCACAACCCTTATTCCCCGACGGTGACAGAGGGCGACAAGCTGCGCTCCCGGGTCGGCCACTGCAGGAAGCCCCGCCTCCGAGATGAGAGCCACGTCCCCGCGCTCGAAAAGCGATGCGTAAGACTCCACTTCCTCTGCGCTCGTGTGCTCGTTAAGCGTGTGGAACTCAAGGCTTTCGATGCTTCCGCGAAGCCCTGCGCGGGAAAGGTAGCGGCGAACTGTCCGCTCCTCCTCCACGACATATATCTTTATCCCCTTCAGCCTCTCCAGCACCGGAGCGGGAATGACCGTCCCCGGATCGCAGTCCCCGAGAGGAGAGGGCACCAAGTACAGGCTGTATTGTTTATTTTCCATCATTTTTTGCTCTTTTTCTTTTCCCCGGAGGCGTTGCCCTCTTTCCCGGAGGTGTCCTTTCCGGAAGCCGAAACCTTCTCCACAGGAGGAATGCTGACCCTCTTCAGGCTGTCGCGGTCCTCGTCCTTGATGCCGTTGAACTCAATCTGGTAGGCCATACCCACTCCGTTTCTCTGCGAATTGTCCAGATAGTTCGAGTACTGGTCGGCAGAGTGCGAGAAAAGGTTCAGACGGAGAGAGCCCGACTTGTTGAGCTTGATTTCTATGTCTATGTCGCCCACGACATCGGAGTTCGAACTGCCGGTCTTGTACTGCTTGTTGCCGATGTTTCCATTGACTATCAGACGGTTGTTGAACAGCTGGGTGGACACCGCCACATCGAACACGTCGTTCCCCTTCGAGTTCGGCTGGTAGTTCAGCCCGAAGTCCAGCGGGATGTTAAGTTTCTGCAGGATGTTGTTCAGCTGGTTCGCCATAACCTCCGAAACATTGGAGTAGAGCAGGGTGGAGTTGTTCACGATGCCGCTCTGCTCGTCCGGAAGGAAACTGTTGGAAATGATGAGCGAAAGGAACTGCTTCTGAATCTTGTCCTCCGTGCTCAGCGCGCTTTCCACCTTGGACTTCACCGTCGCGTCGATTTCCGGGATGTTGATTGAGAAACCGAGCCGCGGGTTCTTGAGTTTTCCTCCGATCTGAATCCCGCATTCCACTGTCCTTCTGTTGCTTACGGAGGTGGTGTCGGAAATCAGGGTGGAGAGCGAAGCCTTGGTCTTGTAGAGCGCCCCGATGTTGAGGTCGCTGTCCATAATGTCGCCGTTGAAGCGGATGGTGCTGCCGTCGTTGATGCTGAAATCTCGTGAGGCAAGCCCCAGAGCCACGAATTTGTAGTTTCCGCCGCTGATGTTGTAGTTTCCGTTGATGTCGAAAACTTCCGGGGTTATGTTGAGTTCTATGACTCCGTTCCCGTTGGCGCTCAGAACATTGCCGCTCGCCTTGTCCACCTCGATGAATGCCGTGACTCCCGGGGTTGCGCCCACCTTGAGGTTCACCCCGATGTCGGAAGAGGCGGCCTTGCTCCTGCGGAGGCTGCTCATCATCTCCTCGTAAGGGTCCACCCAGACGAACTTCTCCGGTTCCTTGAACTTCAGAAGGCTCGCGTCGCCGGCATTGGTCGTGTTCGGAATAGGGATGTGTATGTTTCCGGTTTTGGTCGTAACCGCATCTATATCAAGCTGAAGCTTCTCCAGCGGGCCGTAGATTTTAACATTTCCCGTTCCGAAAATCTGTCCGTAGAAATCCGGGCTCATAGCCTCGGTGGTGTTGATGCACTCCATATCCTTGACGCTTACCTCGAGGTCAAGTCCGAGGGAAGTGAAATTGTTGTAGTAGTTTATGCAGCCGTTGACGCGACCTTCGGCCCCGAAGCGGTCCTTGACCGTCACCGAGTCGAAATATGCCCCGAAATTGTCCAGATGCACAGGGCCGTCGACATAATAGGGAACATTCGTGAACAGAAGATTGAGCATTCCGTTTTTCAGCATAACGTCCTCCGAACGGATGGAAAGCGCGCTGAGAGGCCCGTCAACATATATACGTCCGGAAAGCTCGCCCGTCATCCTGTCGAAAACGTCCTTCACGAACGGAGTGGCGTAGCCTATGTCGAAGCCGTCCAGCTCCGCGCAGGCTTCAAGTCCCCGGCTGAACGGAGTGTAGTGCCCGGTGAGGTTGAGGGAAGTGCGGCCGTCGAGATTGTTGCGGGCGCCAAGGTCAAACCTCCTGAAAGTCTTGTCCCAGTCGCATTTGAGGGCGAGTTCCCCGACTCTTTCTCCCGCAACGGCGGTGGAGTCGCTGAGAATGTCCAAAAGTATGCTTTTGTCATTAAGAGGGGAGGTGACGCGGGCAAAACCCGTTGCTGAGCCCCTCAGGGCAATATCCGGGGTTATGAGTGGATTCACAATCGAAAGGTCGAAACGCTCGAGTCGGAGTTCCAGCGTGTCCACATCCCTTTTGGAAAGTCCGCCGCTCAGGCTCACCTGCTGCTCGTCGCTGGCAAGGGTGAATTTGTCCACTTTGAGGGCCTCGTTGCCGATGAGGCGAATTTCACCCTCCCTGATGCTCCACTGCCGCGAGTTGAGAGAAACGGAGGAAGGAAGCAGGCGGATATCTGCAAGAAGGCGGTCGGCCCCGTCGCGGCTGAGCTCCCCGAGAGCGTAAATCTCTCCGCTGTTCTCGCTTTCGCCCTCGTTCGCGTACTGAAGTCCCACTCCGAGGTTGTCGGAGTCGGCGTAGAGTTTTAGAAGGCAGTTCTGGAGCGAACCGGTCTGTCCGAGCTGCACTCTCTCGCACTCTAGATCTCCGCTGAGGTTGTCATCGTCGTTGTCAAAGTCCGCGTCCAGAGCCCTGAGGTATTTGTCTCCGAATGCCACTCGAGGAGAAGTGAGAGAGGCTTTGAGCCGACCTTTCTCGGTGATTTTCAGGCTCAAACGGGTGCTGTCGGCAACATAAAGGCCCGGCGAAAGGAAGGAAAGGAGCTTGCGGGAGTCGTGGAAATTTAGGCTCACATCGTACCTCCGGCCTTCCCACTTCGGGGCGTCTTTTGCTGCCTTTGAAGAATATAGCACCGGAAGGTCGCGGCGGGTTGTAATCGTTTGAATATCATCGATAAACTCCGTCGGAGTGCCCGTTGCGACATAGAGGCCGTCAAGAAAATCCGATTTGAGCTTGATTCTGAAAACCTCGTCCCGGGTGATGGCCGTCAGGGATATGTCCCCGATGTCCTTCACTCCCTCGTCGTTTTCGAGTTCAATGCCTCCGACGCTTGCCGTGCCGATGAGGGATTTCCCTGCGGTGCGGGCCACATCTGCGCTGGCGCGGAACCTCACCCTCGAAACGCCCCTCTTGTCTATGTTGAGGGCTCCGAGGTCGGCGTGCCCAACGTTCGCATACATCTTATAGACGGAATTGTCGTTTTCTTCCGCACAGGCGTATGTTCCCTGGAAAAGGAAATTGAGGTTAGGGTCGTTGCAGACAAGTTTACCGTCGAAATAGTCCGGGCGGTACTCCACCTTGGCGGCGATGCCCCGGTAGTCATACCCCAGAAGTCCAAGTCGGCGGGCGATAAGTGAATCCACCTTCACCTCCATCCTGGCCCCGTTTTCGTCCGGCAGCTTCATCTCCACTGCGGTTTCCACCGTGCAGCAGCCCAGAAGGCCGTTCCCGGTGATTTTCCCTGCGTCGAGGTCCTTGGTGGTGAGATGGCCCTTGAGGCGGATAGGGCGGTCGAGGTTAATGAGTTCGCTGAACTGGAGGTCGGCATCCAGATTCCCGCAGAGAGAACGGATGGATGGCTTGATTCTCAGAGAGTTAAGCAGACCGTTCACGTCGCAGTTCATAAGGAAGGACTGCCCCCGGGCGTAGGTGTCGAAGCGGACCCTCTCCTCTGTCCAGGCGTTCACCATCCTGTCCACTCCCCGCGAGGTGAAGTAGCAGTTAGAAATTCTCGCCTCTATCCTCATCCTGTCCACATCCGGGATGTTCAGAATCTGTCCGTTCACGGTCCCGGCGAAGCTTCCGTCGTTGAGCCTGAGCTTTATCCCCTTGAGGTCCAGGGCGCACACAGGGCCGCTCACGACGCCGGACACCTTTGTGATGAGCCCGGTTTCGGGGAGGGTGGGGGCGAAATACCGCAGGGTCCTGAAGTCCAGAAGCGACTCGTCGATGACTCCGTCAAGTTTTATGAGGTTGAGAAAATCGCTGAAATCCTTGGAGGAGTTGAAGCTCATCATAAAAAGCGGCAAGTGGAGCGCTGAGTAGCTGTCGGTGATGTCCAGGTCCTTGATTATCGCTTTCCCCCTTCCAACGCGGACTTCTCCGTTGATGTCCTCGCAGACAAATCCGCTTCTTTCCCAAAATGCCATCCGGAGCACTTTCCCGGTCATAACCCCGCCCTTGAAGTGCATATTTTTGATTCTGAGGCATATATCCCTCACGTCAAGGTCCAGCCAGTCGATTCCCTCCTGGGTCAGGGTGCCGTCCTTCCCGAGGGTGTATGCTCCGAGGGTCTCCTCGCGGTCTGAGCGGTGGCTTATCATCCTGAAATCCATATTCTCCACTTCCACGTCGCGGATTGAAAATATGTCCTTGTCGTTCTGGGGCTCGGGTTCGGTTTCCTTGTTCAGACCGAACATCCTGGTTAGGTTCACATCAATTCCTTCCTCAATCACAAGGTTCATCCGCGCATCCTTCACCCGTGCCTGCGAGAAATGGAATCCTTCTCCGCCGATGAGGCTCTGGAGGGTGAATGAAGCCATTATGTTGCCTGCGGTGAAAAGAGTGTCGACGGGGGTGTCATCGAATCCGGGGCATACGTATGGGGCGGTGTCCAGCACCGCGAGGTCCTCGATTATGAGGGTGTTGAAAGGCTTGAAATGGATTTTTCCGAACCGGATGTCGGCCTCGGTGGCGTCCCGGAGCATCTTCGCCGCCTTTTCCGCCAGAGCCGTCTGCACCGCTGAAGACTGCACGGTGATAAGTGCCGCCCCGATGAGGGTGACAAGTACCACAAACACGATTTTCAGAATATGCAGAGCCTTTCTCATCGCGGAAGATTCCTATTGCTCAAGTTCTTTGTCGAAGGCTTTGACGATTTTTGAGACCAGCGGGTGGCGGACTATGTCGGCGCCTGTGAAAGTGATGGCGGCGACGCCCTTGATGTTTTCCACCAGTTTCATCCCCTTGAGAAGTCCGCTGTCGGCCTTGTTCGGAAGGTCCACCTGGGAGGCGTCGCCGGTGACGATGAATTTTGCGTCGCGACCCATTCGGGTCAGAAACATTTTCAGCTGCCCGAGGTTCGTGTTCTGAGCCTCGTCGAGGATTACGCAGGCCCTGTCGAGGGTGCGGCCTCTCATATATGCGAGCGGGGCAATCTGGATTGTGCCCTCTTCGATGAATTCCTGAAGCTTCTTGGGCGGAATCATATCCCCGAGCGCATCGTAGAGCGGCTGGAGATAGGGATCGAGCTTGTCCTTGAGGTCTCCCGGAAGGAATCCCAGCCTTTCGCCGGCTTCCACCGCGGGGCGGGTGAGGATTATTCTTTTCACCTCGCGGTTTTTCAGCGCTCTCACCGCAAGGGCTATGGCAATGTAGGTCTTGCCCGTTCCGGCGGGGCCCACGGCGAACAGGAGGTCATTCTCGAAATAGGCCCGGACCATCTTTTCCTGGGTGGCGTTGCGGGCGGAGATCGGTTTGCCGTCGTTGCCGTAAACTATCGGGGCTCCGGCGTTTACCGCAAAATCCACTGCCGCGGTTTCGCTCTCGAAGAGTTCCTCCACATCGTAGGGGGTGAGGTTGCGCTTGTGAAGACGTTTCTCGATGAGCCTGCCAAGCTTTTCATTGAACTGGATTATGTCGTCCTGCCGCCCGTCAAGCAGCAGTTCGTTTCCGCGGGAGACAACTTTCAACTTAGGGAAATATGCGCAGAGCGCTTCCAGAATGCGGTTCCCCGGTCCGTATATTTCAATGGGGTCGATGGCTTCGAGAGTGATGTTTTTCTTCATAGGTACAAAAGTAGTGAATTTTCGCAAAAATGTGTGCAGGATGAGGGTGAAATTGAGGTTATAGAGAAGCTTGAGGGAAGGCGGGACATAGTCTTTTCAGCGTGGCCATCATCTTGTCATAGTCGGCGGGATTTTTCCAAAGTTCCCGTTTGCCGGCATATTCCGCAATCGGGAGAACGGTGTAGTGCGAGTCAAATCCCCCCGGGCGCGAGCACCAGAGAGGGATGAGCTCAAGGCCGGTGAGACGGGTTCCCCTGCGGTCCCGCACAAGACTCATCTTTGCAATGAACTCCAGCTGGGTGTTCGGCGCGCTCATATTCGACAGGGCGTTCCCAAGAGAATATACGACCGGGACCCTCCGTGGCTTCTCCGTGCGGCCCGAATGCACGCGGGCGCTGTCTGCTGGGGCTTCTCCGCAGCCCGCATAGATGCTTGCGGTGTCCTGCACAACGTGAGGATGCGCCCCTACGATAAGATCCGCCCCCGCAAGGGCCATTTCCCGCGCGAGAGACTCCTGAGCCCCGTTGTGCCGAATTTTGTATTCCTCGCCCCAGTGCGGCAGCACTATGCAGAAATCCGCCTTCTGAGCCCCCTCCCGGATGGTTCCGAGCAGCTTTTCCTTGTCAGTGAGCCTGTTCACCACAGTGCCTTCCGCCCCGCAGTTAGTCCCGTAGGTGGCGTTCACAAGGGCAATGCGGATGTTGTCTGCGCGGATATAAAACGGGTGCTCCAGACCCTCGCAGCCGGTCGTGAAAATTCCGAGGCTGTCGCGAAGGCGGGAATATATTTCCATAGTCCTTCTCCAACCCTTTGTCCCCTTGTCGAGAATGTGGTTGTTGGCTGTAAGGAACACATCCACCCCGCTTCGGGCCGCAGTAAGTGCGTATGAGTCCGGCGCGCTGAAGCAGGGATAACCCGTGTAGGGCTCGCCCGCAAGGGTAAACTCCATATTTGCGATGCTGACGGTCGCCTCCTCCAGAAGGGGAGCGACAAGGCGAAGGCTCTCATCCCAGCACCCCTCCTCAATCTGCCCCCGGTGCATCATCAAATCCCCTATGATGCAGAGGGTTGTGCTGTCCGGCTTCTCAAGCGGGGCAGCCTTAGGCACAGGCCGTTCCCACCCGTACAGAAGAGTCGGGAGTGCGAGAAGTATTCCGAGAAATCGATTTTTCATCATCCAAAGTCCGGGGGTTCAGAAATGCCGCAGCTGTCATCAGTCGCAAAATTCCGCCTGCAAAGATACTTATAATATATACTCACACAACCCCCGAATTTCTTTGAATCGGCCGAATAAAGGTGTTGGTTTTTTATGAGATAATCTGCGCAAGGCGGGCAAAATCTGGGGTCTTGCGCAGAAAATATTTCGATAATTTGCGCAAGGCGGGCAAAAATTGTATATTTGCGCAGAAAATAATGAGTTTATGAAAACTGTGCTTATCGGCAGAGAGTCTGAAACAGAGAGACTTGAGTCATATTTAAATTCTGACCACGCTGAATTTGTCGCCATTTATGGTCGCAGGCGTGTGGGAAAAACATTTCTTGTAAGGAAAGTTTGTGAAGACAATTTCGCCTTTCACGTTACCGGGATATACAACGCGACGAAAACTGACCAGCTGCTGAATTTCGCTGTAGCTATGCAGCGCAGTTTCGCTTTGGAGGTCCCGAAAGTGGAGAAAAACTGGATTCTTGCCTTCAATGCTCTGGCTCTTCAGATTGAAAAATTGCCACAGGGCAGAAAAATCATCTTTATCGATGAACTCCCCTGGATGGACAGGGCCAAATCGGGTTTTGTTCCTGCTTTGGAGAACTTCTGGAATAGCTGGGCAGCTCTCCGTGACGATGTGAAACTGATTGTCTGCGGAAGCGCCACATCCTGGATGATAAACAACCTTATCCACAGCAAGGGTGGACTTCACGGCCGGCTGACGCATCAGATTCTGGTTGAGCCGTTCTCTCTTCACGAGAGTGAACGCTATTTTTCCCATTTCGGCTTCCGTTATTCACGCCGGCAGATTCTGGAATGTTATATGGTGATGGGAGGCATACCATATTATTTCTCGCTGATGGACAAGTCGTTGAGCCTCTCCCAGAATGTCGACAGACTTTTCTTTGAGCAGGACTCTGAACTGAGGGATGAGTTCTCGGCGCTTTACAGGGCTTTGTTCAAAAAACCGGAGCCTTACATCGCCGTGGTTACTGCGCTTTCTCAGGTCGGCAAGGGTATGACGCGGCAGGAACTTCTCCGGAGGACTTCCCTCCAGGACAACGGCGCGTTCAGCACTGTGCTTGAGGAACTTGAGCAGTGCGGATTCATTCGAAGCTATCTGCCGTTTCCCGTCTCTGCAACCGCCTCGGCGGAAAACCGCCTGCCTTCTGAAACACTGTTTCAGCTTATGGATTTCTACACGATGTTTTATTTCTCCTTCATAAAGAACAATGCGTATCGCGACCCTCAGTTCTGGACTCACTCCCAGAACAGCCCTGTCTACAACACTTGGGCCGGGTTGTCTTTCGAGAAACTCTGCCTTTCGCATCTTGGGCAGATGAAGCGCGAACTCGGCATTTCAGGAGTCCAGACGAATGCCTGCTCGTGGCTCAGCACCGCTTCCTCTCCGAAGGCGCAGATAGATCTTCTCATTGACAGAAAGGATGATGCCGTGAATCTTTGTGAGATGAAGTATTCCCGTTCGGAATATGAAATTGACAGCGAGGAAGAAAAGCGGCTTGAGCGTCGGGTGGACGTTTTCCGCTCTGAAACTCTCACGAAGAAATCTATTATTCTGACTCTTGTGACAACCGAAGGCCTGAAGAAAAACTCCCACAGCGACATCATCCAAAGCCTCATAGTGGCCGATGCCCTTTTTGCTGAATAATGAAAAATGTTTATCTTTGTCCTCGCTGAAATGGAAAAGCTTAGCAAAAATGAAAGCTAATAGCCTTAATATCACTATGTTACAACGTTCGATGGGGGGGGGTATCTAACCTTCCAGGCTTAAGCGTTTCTACAGCTTTCCCGTCCCAATCCGAACAACTTTCCGGAACTGATTTTCCCGATGCTCTCCATTCGGGCGGCTTTGTCGCGCCAATTGATTAATCTTTAATACTTTACAATATGAAAAAGACCCCTTTAGCAGTCGCGTTTTGCGTCTTGGTTGCCGTTTCATTTCTGCTTGGCTGTTCCAAGGCAAATGACCGGAACTTGTCGCCATTGCCTGTGGAATATGGTGACCCGATTTTGAATAAACTGTCCCACCTGCTATACATTGCGCTCAGCGAAGATGGTTCATATCTATTTCTTCTGCAACAAAAGCAGGCCGATGACAGTACCGGCTATTATGTCTATTGCGAGAAATGGAGATACGATTCGGAAAATAAATATATAGCTGACTCGCTGCCGGAATGGTCGACTCTGATTGATACGGTAAAAACTTGTTTTTCGCGTGCCTCGCATCCGGCGGAGAACAAAAGCAAGGCTGTTGATATGGAGGCTTGGCTATTTTGCAGTGCAGCAAGCGAAGAAAATAGTGTAAGTCAATATGTAGTTGATGCTGATGGGCGCTTCCTTTATAAATGGGCGGGATACATTTGGCGTGATGTGGAATTTTTAGAGGGAAATTATTATGCGTTGAGTGTTTCGGACGATGGCGACACTACATATCTGTTTCATTTTAAGGCTCAAGAACTGCAATGGATAAAATACCTCGGTTCCCATTCCTATCATTCGTTCTCATTTTTATATGGCGGAACCCATTTATTCGTTGACGACAAGGTGTTATATGGCACGTCAAGTAAGTTAGTCCACGAGGATATTTATTCCGGTGAGCATTTGTTTGAGGTCGAATTGAAAGGAGAAACCAAGCCTGCCAAAGAGGGCAATTCAATTTTCTTTTCGTTAACAAAATGCGAACAATCTGGCGATAATGTCTTTGCGTATTACGACGAATACGAGAAAGTCGTCTATGACAAGATTGACTCATTGACGGGAACCGTAATCGGGCAAGATTACAAGGATGAATACCGAAACACCTATTGCTACAAACTGTCCTATCCTGAAGGTGAAATTCTCGACTGGTATATGGTCGCGGAGCAGTAGTCGACTCTGATAGTCTGCGCGCCGGTGGCACTATGCTTCCGTACTCAGCCCGGAATATTTGGTGACGAGCGCCGTGTCAAGCCCGTAGCTGAGCAATCTTTTCGCAATCTCTCGTGCTCCCTCTTTTGTCGAGGATATGCCACTATTTAGTTGATTATGCTGTAAAAATTTGGTAAAGTTCAATTTATTCATATTATGAAAAGTCCGTTCACCGGAGGCGAGGCGAGCTGCCGCTCAGAAGAAAGTTCTATGACTTATCGGAAGGAAACCTATCATTTCGTCAAGCATTTCTACGAGTGTGACGAGAGCGGAGAGCGGTTCACTACCGGAGAACAGACTTATCAACTTTGACGATGCCTTTTCGCTCAAGGCGCTGTAATCCGGTCAAGGTTTACAAGAAATATGACCTATACATCAGATTTTTTCTCATTTGAGAACGCTGTCGCTCTTTTTTACTAAATTTGCAGGTTGCATCTTTTTGTATCCGGCGGAGGGGGGCTTTCCCCTGGCGGAGGCGGGCTGCAGAAAGAGAAAATTACCTTTGGAATATGAAAAACAGTTTCAGAATAATTCTTGTCCTTCTCTCTGCGGGGGTGCTTTGCAGCGGATGTGACTTTTTCCGCTCACTTGCAGGGCGGCCCACGAGTGAGGATATAGCAGCCAAACGCGCTCAGATAGAGGAGGTTGCAGCGAAAAAGGCTCAGGCGATGGCGGATTCCCTTCAGACCGTAAAAGCGGCTCAGAAGGCTCAGCGGGACTCCATCAGTGCAGCGCAGAGGCTCAGCGAACTTTCCGTAAATGTCATTTCCCGCAGCTCTCTCGGAGGCGTTCTTGAGCCTTCGGAAGGGGAGGGGTACTGCATTGTCGTGGGATCTTTCAAGGAGAGGGCGAATGCCGAAAGGATGGCTCAGAAAGTGAAGGGGTATGGGTTCTCGCCGCTTATTCTTCATTTCAGGAACGGGATGTATGCCGTCGGAGTCTGCTCCTGCGGCAAGATTTCTGAAATAGCTGCCGAGTTTGAAAAAGTTAAAAATGAAAAATTCTGTCCAAAGGATGCGTGGATTTTATTCAACGACTAGTTCTCTGGCGCTGCTTCTTTCTGTAGCGGCTTTTGGGGCGGGTGAGTTGACCTCAGCCGCTCAGTTTGTTCCCGACGCCCAATATCAGGAACTCTACGACAGCGAGACCGCTGCCTCTCTCCGCACTCACATCAGAGTCCTCTCGTCCGCCGAAATGGAGGGCAGGGCTGCCGGTTCCGAGGGCGAAAAAGCGGCCGCGGACTATCTTGCAGGCGAACTTTCAGCCGCCGGAGTGGACCTTCTGGAACTCCCGCTTGGGAACTCTTTCGGCATCTGCGAAGGGGGCGACACCCTCACTTCCCGCAATGTCATCGGTTACATCCAGGGCAGCGACTCCAAACTTCGCGAGCACTACATCGTTATCGGTGCGCACCTTGACAACCTCGGCAGCGACACCTACACCGTCGACGGGCAGAAGGCTGAGCGGGTCTATTACGGGGCCAACGACAACGCCTCCGGAGTGGCGATGCTCATCGAACTGGGCAGGATGCTGGAAACCAACGCCTTTTCGCTCAAGCGCTCCGTGCTTCTTGTGGGATTCGGGGCTTCGAACTCCTCCTACGCCGGGGCCTGGTATTTCCTTAACAGGGCTTTCAGCGACACCGACAAAATCGACGCGATGATAAATCTCGACTGCATTGGCTGCGGAAGCGACGGCTTTTACGCCTTCACCTCGTCGAATGTGGATATGAACACCGTTCTGCGCTCCCTGGAGGGCGATCTGCTTCCGATTTTCCCGCAGCTCACCTCCGCCGAGGTCTATCCATCCGACCACCGCGCCTTCTACGCGAAGGAAATCCCGTCCGTGTGCTTTTCCACCGGGAAATATCCCGAGCACGACACCCCCCGAGACACCGAGAGCATAATCGACTATCCTTCAATGGAAAGGATACTCGAATACCTCTATGACTTCTCCGTCAGACTTGCAAACGCGGGCGCCGCGCCGTCCTTCTCCAATGTCCCCGTGACAGTGAAGAGAGGCCCGTCCTACGACGACGTGATTCCTTACTACGAGTGTGACACCCGGCCGACTTTCCTCAACAGTTCCGACCCGCGCACCTTCCTTTCAAAGTGGGTCTATGCCTACCTCAAATATCCTGAGACGGCAGTCCGTGACGGGGTGCAGGGCACTGTGATGGTGGATTTTGTCATCGGCAAGGACGGAAAGGTTACGGACGTGAGGGTGGTTCGAGGAGTGAGCGAGGAACTGGATGCCGAGGCACTGAAGGTGGTTGAGGCTTCGCCGAAATGGAAACCCGCAAGGGTTGACGGCAACAAGGTCCGCTGCTCGATGACCGTCCCGGTCGAGTTCAGGCTCGAGAAGGGGGGCAAGGGCGGATTCGGAATCAACAATATCCGAGTCAAATAGCCAGACCGCCCTAAAAAGGCGAATTACTGCGTTACGCTCCTTGCCTAAATCCTCACAACCGGCAGGTTGCTGCGGTTTATGCGCGTCGCAAGCCTTGTACTTCATCCTTTTTAGGACAGTCTGGGGCTTTTAATGAAATGAAACAAATGATGAAACAAAATAATTAATAATATGGATTACAACTTTACTGAGATTGAACAGAAATGGCAGGCCTACTGGGCTGCAAACCATACATTCAAGGCGCAGGCTGACCCCTCGAAGCCGAAATACTATGTCCTCGATATGTTCCCGTACCCTTCCGGAGCGGGCCTTCACGTGGGACACCCCCTCGGCTACATAGCCAGCGACATCTACAGCCGCTACAAGCGCCTCCGCGGGTTCAATGTGCTCCACCCGATGGGCTATGACGCATTCGGACTTCCTGCCGAGCAGTACGCCATCCAAACCGGCCAGCACCCGGCGAAGACCACCGACGACAACATCCGCCGCTATCGCGAGCAGCTCGACCGCATCGGCTTCTCATACGACTGGGACAGGGAACTCCGCACATGCGATCCGGAGTACTACAAGTGGACTCAGTGGGCGTTCCTCAAGATGTTCGGCTGCTGGTATGACGCCGCCGCCGACAAGGCACGCCCGATCGAGGAGCTTGTCGCCGCCTTCGAAAAGGGCGGAAGCGAGGCTGTGGACGCCGCCTGCTCCGAGCATGAGAGCTTCACTGCAGAGCAGTGGAAAGCTTTCAGCGAGAAGGAGAAGTCCGATATGCTGATGAACTACCGCATTGCCTATCAGGGAGAAACCTCTGTGAACTGGTGTCCGAAACTCGGCACCGTTCTCGCCAACGACGAGGTGAAGGAAGGCTACTCCGTGCGCGGAGGCCACCCTGTGGAGCAGAAGAAAATGACCCAGTGGCAGCTCAGGGTTTCGGCTTATGCGGGAAGGCTTCTGAGCGACCTTGAGGACCTCGACTGGACTGACTCTCTGAAAGATATGCAGCGCAACTGGATTGGAAAGAGCCAGGGCTGCGAGATGGTTTTCAAAACTTACAACGGGGACAACGAATATGACGTCACCATTTTCACAACCCGCGCCGACACCGTTTTCGGCGTGACCTTCCTCGTTCTCGCCCCCGAGAGCGACTGGGTGGAGAAACTCACCGCTCCGGAGCGCAAGGCCGAGGTTGAGGCCTATCTCGCCCAGGCCCGCAAGAAGACCGAGCGCGAGCGCATTTCCCAGACCAAGACCGTTGCAGGCGTCTTCTCAGGCTCCTACGCCGTGAACCCTCTCACCGGAGAAAAAGTCCCTGTGTGGATTTCTGAATATGTGCTTGCAGGCTACGGAACAGGCGCGATTATGGCCGTTCCTGCCCACGACAGCCGCGACTATGCCTTCGCAAAGGCCTTCAATCTGCCGATTATCCCGCTCATCGAGGGCTGCGACGTCTCCACTGAGAGTTTCGACGCGAAGGAGGGAATTATGTGCAACTCGGGTTTTCTCAACGGAAAGACCGTCAGGGAGGCCATTCCTGCCGCAATCGAATATGTCGAGGCTCACGGCCTCGGTCACAGAAAAGTGAACTACAGGCTCCGCGACGCCATTTTCTCCCGTCAGAGATACTGGGGCGAGCCGTTCCCTATATGTTATAAGAACGGAATCCCTACCCCTATCCCCGAGGACAAGCTTCCGCTCACTCTCCCGGAGGTGGACAAGTACCTTCCGACCGAAAACGGAGAGCCGCCTCTTGCAAGGGCAAAAGACTGGAACTATGAGGGCAACCCACTGGAAGTCAGCACAATGCCGGGATTTGCGGGCAGCAGCGCCTACTATCTCCGCTATATGGACCCGCACAACGGCGAGGCTCTCGTCGGCAAGGACGCCGACTCCTACTGGCGCAACGTGGACCTTTACATCGGCGGCACAGAGCACGCCACCGGCCACCTCATCTACTCCCGTTTCTGGAACAAGTTCCTCTACGACCTCGGATATGTCTGCGAGAAGGAGCCGTTCCACAAGCTCATCAACCAGGGAATGATTCAGGGCCGCTCGAATTTCGTCTACAGAATCATCGGCACCAACACCTTCGTCTCCTACGGCCTCAAGGATCAGTACCAGACCACGGAAATCCACGTGGACGTGAACATAGTCAGCAACGACCGCCTCGACACCGAGGCCTTCAAGAGGTGGATGCCTGATTATGCTTCTGCAGAGTTCATTCTTGAAAACGGAGAGTACATTTGCGGCTGGGCCATCGAGAAGATGAGCAAGTCTATGTTCAATGTCGTGAACCCGGATATGGTCTGCGACACCTACGGCGCTGATACACTGAGACTTTACGAGATGTTCCTGGGCCCTCTGGAGCAAAGCAAGCCGTGGGACACCAAGGGAATCGACGGAGTGCACCGCTTCCTCAAGAAAGTCTGGAGGCTCTTCTACGACCGCGACGGCCTCATCCTCACGGACGAAAAGGCCACCCCTGCGGAGCTCAAGACCCTTCACAAACTCATCGGAAAGGTAACTTCCGACATCGAGGCTTTCTCCTACAACACCGCCGTTTCGGCCTTTATGATTGCCGTGAATGAGCTCACCGACCTTCACTGTAGCAAACGCGAAGTGCTTGAGCCTCTGATTATTATGCTCAGCCCGTTCGCGCCTCACATCGCCGAGGAGCTCTGGAGGGCATCTGGTCACATCGACACAATCACCTACGCTCCGTGGCCTCAGTTCGACGAGTCGCTCACAGTGGAGAACAACTGCACCTACGCCGTTTCCTTCAACGGAAAGACTCGTTTCACCCTCGACCTTCCGAAGGCGATGCCTAAGGAGGAGGTTGAGACTACAGTCCGTGCCAACGACCTTACGGCGAAATATGTCGGAGGCGGAAACATCGTGAAGGTGATTGTGGTGCCGGGAAAGATTGTGAACATCGTTGTAAAATAAGCGGTAGGGGGCCGCATAGGGCAGCTTGCCCAAATCCTCATAAAATTGTCGGTAATCGATTATGCCTCAGATAGATAAAAACAAGGCTCTCAAAATCCTCTGGGATTATGTGGTGCTGAGCCTCGGCACGCTGGTTTACTGCGCCGCGTGGACTTCAATCCTGCTCCCGAACAAAATTGCGAGCGGAGGACTCACCGGAGCCTGCGCCATCCTCCAGTATGCCACCGGCATCCCTATGTCCTACTTTTTCTTCTCCATCAACGCTGTGCTCATAATTCTGGGCTCGCTCATAATGGGGAAGGGGTTCGGATTCAGGACCATTTATGTCTATCTGCTGTCCTCGCTCTTTTTCTACATTCTGCCCCATTTCGACCAGTGGCTCTCCATTCCGCTGGACGAGAAGATGTTCGCGGCGCTTCTGGGAGGATTCCTTGAGGCGTTCGGCATCAGCTTCGTTCTGAACAGGGGCGGAAGCACGGGGGGAACGGACATAATCGCGGTGTGTATCAACAAGTTCTGGCCCATTTCGCTCGGGAAAGTCTATCTGTGCGCGGACCTTTTCATAATCTTTACGGTAGTTTTCCTTCCGGATATGGGCGTGCCTGATGTTCTGTACGGCTACCTTGCGATGATTGCCTTCTCGTTCGGAGTGGATTATTTCACCCTCGGACCGAAATCCACCGTGCAGGTGCTCATATTCTCGAAAAAATATGAGGAGATTGCGGACGCTCTCATCAAGATGGACCGCGGGGTGACGGCGCTGAATTCCGTGGGCTGGTACAGCGGGCAGGACAGCAAGGTGCTGCTCGTGATTGTGCGCAAGTCCAACTATCAGGAGGTCGTGAATCTCGTCAAGTCGCTGGACGACAAGGCTTTCGTTTCGGTTTCAAAGGCTTCGAGCGTCTTCGGCGAGGGTTTCGAGGAGATTAAGTCGGGCGTGAAACCGGGGAAGGGCGCCTGGAGGCTCCGGGGGAAAAAGAAGGCCGCTGAAGAGGCTCAGCCCGGGGAAATTGACCAGTCAAAGAGCACCGATGCTCCGGCGAAAGAAAAATAGTGGTGGTTAATATAGTAGTGTAAAATGACAACTAAAATCAGAAAAGAAAGCAGGGGCTGGCGGATATTCAAGGAATACGGAATTATGTCCCTGGGCCTTTTGGTGTATGCGTTCGGATGGACTACGTTCCTTCTTTCGAGCAACCTTGTGGGCGGCGGAGTTTCGGGTATATCCGCGATTATCCAGTATGCCACCGGCGGCCTTATCCCGATGGGCTGGAGCTACCTTGTAATCAATGTGGTGCTGCTTATAATCGGCGTGGCCATTCTCGGCAAGGGATTCGGGTGGAAAACGGTCTATGCAATCGCCTACACCTCAGTCCTGCTCAATGTGCTGCCGAAAGTCCTTCCGACGGAATTCGTGACTGAACTCGCCCAGACCCTGGGACCGCTTCTGTGCACGGTGCTCGGCGGCGTGTTCGCGGGAATCGGAATCGGAGCCAGCATCTCCCAGGGAGGCTCGAGCGGCGGAACCGACATCATCGCGCTGATTATCTGCAAGTACCGCAATGTCTCTCCCGGCAAACTCATTCTCGCGATGGATGTCGTCATAATCCTTTCTTCGCTTTTCTGCCCTTCCTACAAGCCGGACGGAAGCCTGGTGGAGCCCGTCACCAAGGTGGCGAACGCAGCATACGGACTCATCCTCATAACGGTGAACAGCTACACTATAGACCTTGTTCTCGCGGGTATGAAGCAGTCGGTGCAGGTTTTCATCTTTTCGCAGAAATACAATGAGATTGCCGACGCCATCGCCTACGACCTCAAGAGGGGAGTGACGCTTTTCCACTCTATGGGCTGGTACCGCAAGGAGGAGAGCAACGTTCTGATGGTGGTGGCTAGAAAGACCGACCTGAGTATGCTGCTGAGGCAGATCAAGGCCATCGACCCGGATGCTTTCCTGTCGGTTTCGAGCGTGATGGGTGTATTCGGCCTCGGTTTTGATTCCCTGAAGGGAAAAGAGGTCGCAAAAAAGCGGTCTACTTCGTTACACTCCTAGCCCAAATCCTCACAACCGACAGGTTGCTGCGGTTTGGGCGTCGTCGCAAGCCTTGTATCCCATCTTTTTATCAACCTCTTTTCTTCGCCTGTCTTATAATATTTTTTTTCAAAAATAAAAGTTGATTTTCTTGCATTTTCGCAAGAAAAACTTGCACATAACGGGAGAAACTTCGCTTTACCTTTGCCGTTGGAATTTTCCGGAGCGCCGCTTTGCGGGCACTTAGTCTTCTCCGGGGAACTCCGAACCACTAAAATTAATGGCTTATGGTTGAGTTATTCCTTTCTCTCGGTGTCTCCCTCGCCCTTGCGGCCTCGGTAGCAGTTCTTTTCTGGTGTCCGAACTTCTTTCTCAAGTCTTCGCGTGCAATTCCGCTCCTTAGGCAGGAGAGCAGGCTTTGCGCGAGCCTTGCGCTCGGGGTTCTTCTCGTTTTCTGCGACGCCCTGGCGGGTCTTCCCCAAAGACTTGCCGCCGATGCGGTGCTCGCCGCTTTCCCGCTTTTTGTGGTCCCGGTGGCATCCCGGGCCTCTGTGCGAAGACTTGTCTGCGCTCTTACAATCTCCTCCGAGTGCATTTCCATCCTCTTTTCGCTTCTTTGCGGGTTTGAAGTCCTGAGTCTTTCCCCGCTTCTTGCCGCCGCCTATCCGCTCACCGTTTTTGCCGCCTCCCTTGCCGGCTTTCTCCTTCTTTTTCGGAAGAATTTCGTAGATTTCGATGCCGCTCCTTCGAAATTCTCACCCATTTCCATCTCCACGCTTTCTTCGGACTTCATCTATGTGTGCCTGATGGGCTTTCTGCTTCTTTGGTCGGGGATGAACTGCGTCTCGGTCGCCGTGGCGGGCGGGGAGTCGGGCTTTTCCTCGGCGATGCACCTTCTCTGCTTCGCTCTTGCCTCCTTCGGCTTTGTCTGCAGCCTTCTTCGGAGGGCGTTCAGACGGAATTTTATTCTCCTTGGAAAATATGAAGAGATTACAAACCGCCTCATCGGACACTACATAATCAGCAGCGAGGCCTCCCGGGCCGCCAAGGAAAACCTCTACGGCAACCTTTTCAACCGCATCGACGAGTATTTCCGCACAGAGCAGCCTTTCCTGAACCCGAATTTCTGCCTGGAGGATGTGGGAAGACGCATTTTCACCAACAAACTCTATGTCTCTAAAGCCATCAAGGAGTACTCCGGGGGCAATTTCAGCTACTATGTCAACACCTGGCGGGTGCGCTACTCGATGGAGTGCTTCAGGGCAAATCCGGACCTGAGGGTCGTGGAACTCTCGGATATGTCGGGCTTCAGCACAACCGCCTCGTTCATCAGCTGGTACAAGAAACTCACCGGGCTCATCCCGTCGGAGTGGATGAGGCAGACCACGGTAAAAGCCGCGAGAAAAAACGCAGCCCCGATGCCGGCCGTGACCGTTTAGGGCGGACAATCGTGCGGCCCTGCCAGGATGGGGTAATCGCGTCCCACCCTCTTGCAACTTTTGGGGATTAGGCTTAACTTTGCAGCCGCTCGCGCTCAGAGAGCCCCTTAAGGCCTTCCGGCTCAGTGCTCTTTTGCGCATCACCTTAAAGAACACACAGTCAGTATGGCAGACGAAAAGATCATCTTCTCAATGAACGGGGTGGGGAAGACCCTCCCGCAGAACAACCGCGTCATTCTCAAGGACATCTACCTCTCCTTTTTCTACGGCGCGAAAATCGGCATCATCGGTCTCAACGGATCGGGAAAATCCACGCTGATGAAAATCATCGCCGGGGTGGAGAAACAGTACCAGGGCGAAGTCGTGTGGGCTCCCGGCTACTCGGTGGGCTACCTTGAGCAGGAACCGCAGATGGACCCGGAGAAAACCGTCCTCGAGGTCGTGCAGGAGGGAGTTCAGGAGGTGATGGATGTGCTGAAGGAGTATGAGGAGGTGAATATGAAGTTCTGCGAGAGTCTTTCAGACGACGAA
This sequence comes from Flexilinea sp., assembly GCA_963589825.1. GTDB lineage: Bacteria > Bacteroidota > Bacteroidia > Bacteroidales > UBA932 > Cryptobacteroides. The sequence continues at coordinate 60,838 of CAVAMP010000006.1, forward strand.
ATGTCCGCTCTGATTGAGAGGCAGGGCGAGCTGACCGAAAAAATAGAGCATCTCGGCGGCTGGGAAATAGACGCGAAGCTCGAAAGGGCTATGGACGCGCTCCAGTGCCCGCCTTCGGATGCTCTGGTGAAGAACCTTTCCGGAGGAGAGCGCCGCAGGGTGGCCCTTTGCCGCCTTCTTCTTCAGCAGCCGGACGTGCTTCTTCTCGACGAGCCCACGAACCACCTTGACACCGAGTCCATCCAGTGGCTCGAAGCGCACCTTCAGCAGTACAAGGGAACTGTAATCGCAGTGACCCACGACCGTTATTTCCTCGACAATGTGGCAGGATGGATTCTCGAGCTTGACCGCGGCGAGGGCATCCCGTGGAAGGGCAACTACTCTTCCTGGCTGGAGCAGAAAAGCAGGCGTCTTCAGATGGAGGAAAAGCAGGAGAGCAAGCGCCGCAAGACCCTCGAAAGGGAACTTGAGTGGGTCAGGATGGCCCCGAAAGCCCGCCACGCCAAGTCCAAGGCCCGTCTTGGAGCCTACGAGAAGCTTTCTTCCGAGGACGGAAAGGAGAAGGAGGCAAATCTTGAAATCTACATCCCGAACGGTCCGCGTCTCGGGGAGAGGGTCATCGAGTTCAACGATGTTTCCAAGGCCTACGGCGACAAGCTTCTTTTCGAGCATCTTTCCTTCGTCCTTCCTCCTGCGGGCATAGTGGGCGTGATTGGCCCGAACGGAGCCGGAAAGACAACACTTTTCCGCCTCATAATGGGCCTGGAGAAGCCTGACGCGGGGACAATCTCCATAGGCGAGACGGTGAAACTCGCCTACGTTGACCAGCAGCACAAGAGCATAGACCCGAACAAGACCGTTTACGAGACCATTGCCCAGAACAGTGATTTCGTGAAACTAGGGCGCCGCGAAGTGCCGGCAAGGGCGTATGTCTCAAGGTTCAATTTTGCGGGAGCGGACCAGGAGAAGCTCTGCGGAGTGCTCTCGGGAGGCGAAAGGAACCGTCTCCACCTGGCGCTCACCCTTAAGGACGAGGGCAATGTCCTGCTTCTTGACGAACCGACCAACGACGTGGATGTCAACACGATACGCGCTCTGGAGGAGGGACTGGAGAATTTCGCGGGCTGCGCCGTAGTAATTTCGCACGACCGCTGGTTCCTCGACCGAATCGCCACCCACATTCTCGCTTTCGAGGGCGACTCGCAGGTGTATTTCTTCGAGGGGTCCTACTCCGAGTACGAGGAGAACAAGAAAAGGCGCTTAGGCAACGAAGAGCCTAAACGTTTCAAGTACAAGAAACTTGTGGAATAAGCAGTCTGAAAAAACTTAGCGAAAACGGGCGTATAGAAGATGGAGTGCAAGGCTTGCGGCGAAGCCCAATACCGGAGCAACCTTGGGGTTGTGAGGATTTGGGCAAGGCGCGTAACGCGGCAATCCGCTTTTAGACGCCCGTTTTCATCAAGTAGGACTTCATAAAGTCGTTCAGGTCGCCGTCCAGCACGCCCTGCGTGTCGGAGGTCTCGTGGCCTGTGCGCAGGTCCTTCACCATCTTGTACGGATGCAGGACATAGCTGCGGATTTGCGAACCCCACTCGATTTTCTTCTTCTGCCCCTCCAGCTCGGCCTGTTTTTCCTGCCTCTTCTTGAGCTCAAGGTCGTAGAGCCTGGACTTCAGGATTCTCAGCGCGTTCTGCCTGTTGTCCAGCTGGGAGCGCGTCTCGGTGTTCTCCACCGTGATGCCCGTCGGGATGTGCCGCACCCTCACTCCGGTCTCCACCTTGTTCACATTCTGTCCGCCCGCCCCGCTTGAACGGTAGGTGTCCCATTCGAGGTCGCCGGGGTTGATTTCAATTTCTATAGTGTCGTCCACAAGAGGATAGACAAAAACGGACGAGAAGGTCGTCTGCCTTTTTCCCTGAGCGTTGAACGGGGATATGCGCACAAGGCGGTGCACTCCGCTTTCGGCCTTGAGGTAGCCGAAGGCATAGTCGCCCTCCACCTGGATTGTCGCGGACTTTATTCCCGCATCCTCGCCCTCCAGAAGGTCGGTGACTGTGGTCTTGTAGCCGTTGCGCTCTGCCCAGCGGAGATACATCCTCATCAGCATCGCGCTCCAGTCGTTCGCCTCAGTGCCGCCGGCGCCGGAGTTTATCGTGAGCACCGCTCCGAGCGAGTCGCCCTCCTCTCCGAGCATATTGCGCATCTCCAGCTCCTCAATCTTCTCGGAGGCCGCCTTGAATGCCGCCTCCAGCTCCTTCTCCTCATCGGTCTTTGTGTCTCCCTCCTCGGCAGCGGCATCCTTGCGGGCTGAAACGCTCTCCTTCGCGAACTCATAGAGAACTTCCAGGTCGTCCACTTCCCCCAGGGCCTTGTCGCAGCCGTCCACCCAGAATTTCAGAGCCGCAGTCTCCTTGAGGAAAGCTTCGGCCTTCTTGGGGTCGTCCCAAAAGTCCGAAGATGCGGCCTGCTCCTGCCTGGAGGAGACCTGAGTGCGTTTTCCTTCCACATCTACGCAGCGTCCGAGCGTCTCGACTCTTTCCCTGAGGCCGTTTATCTGTTCCAGTGAAATCATATTGTCGTCTATTTTTTATCTCCTCCCGCAAATGAGAATTTGAGTTTGTCAGCCCCCCTTGCGGGTGTGGAGCAATTATATAAAGCGTACGCTTCCAAGAATGTCCTCGGCTATGAGCTCGGGAGAAATCCTGTCGCGAGCGCAGATCTCGCCGTAGGTGAGCTTGTCATAAAATGTCTTCCTGAGGCCCTTGCAGAGCACTTTCATCCGGGTAGGCCCATAGAAGCGCGCCACTTTCTCTCCGAATCCTCCGCTCAGCACTCCGTTTTCGACGGTTACGACAACGCTGTGATCAATCTCCAGCGCCTCCAGAAGATTGGAGTCCACTCCGCTTGCGTAGCGCGGATTCACAAGTGTCGGGTCGATACCCTTGACCTTCAGAATCTCGGCGACTTTCTCCGCAGTGGCGTAGGAGTCTCCAAGACCGATGAGAGCGACCTTGCTTCCGTTGTGTTCGATGCGGAAAGTGTTAATCTTGCCGTAGTCACAGTTGAAGTCCACCCCCGGGCGCGAAATCACTGCGTTCGGAATCCTCAGAGCCACAGGATGTTCCCTCTGGGTGAGAGCCCAGTCCATCATTTTGCCGTATTCCTCCTTGCAGGTCGGTGCGAGATAGACAAGGTTCGGGATGTTGCTCAGAAGCGGAATGTCGAAAATGCAGAGGTGGGTCGCGTCGTTAAGACCGTCGGCCCCCGCCATCGTGACGAGAAGTACGGCAGGGTTCCGGTTGATGCAGAGGTCCTGCGAAAGCTGGTCGTAGGTACGCTGGATGAAGGTGCTGTGGGTGCTGAAAACTGAGCGGGCGCCTCCGCGGGCGATTCCGGATGCCATAGCGACTGCATTCTCCTCGGCAATTCCCACGTCAATAAACTGCTTTCCGGCTTTTTTCCTGCGCTCGGGGTTGAAACCGATTCCCGCAGGCACTCCGGCGTGCATAACTATAAGTTCTGGATTAGCCTTGATTCTTCCAAGAAGGTCCTCTCCGAGAATTTCTCCCCAGCTTTCTCCGCCTCCGGAAAGAGGCAGTCCGCTCTCCTTGTCGAAAGGCGCGCTCCAGTGGTAGCGTTCCTTCTGAGTCTCGGCGTAGGTGAGTCCCTTGCCCTTGAGAGTGTGGATGTGCACCACAACTGGGCGGGTGCTGTCCTTCACGCTCCGGAATGCCGCTATAAGGCTCTGAATGTCATTGCCTTTTTCCACATAAATGTAGTCGAATCCGAGGGCCTTGAAATAGTTGTTCTCGGCTTTTCCGCCGCTTTCGCGAAGCTCCGCGAGGCTGCGGTAAAGTCCTCCGTGGTTCTCTGCGATGGACATTTCGTTGTCGTTCACCACCACGATGAAGTTCGTTCCGTACTCTCCGGCGTTGTCCAGTCCCTCGAAGGCCTCGCCGCCGCTAAGCGACCCGTCGCCGATTACGGCCACAATGTTTCCGCCCTCGCCGCGGATGTCCCGGGCCTTCGCAAGTCCGAGCGCAAGGCTCACCGAGGTGGAGGTGTGTCCCACCATAAACCAGTCGTGCGGGCTCTCGAGAGGCTCGCTGTAGCCGGTTACATCGTCGTAGTGGGCAGGATCCGTGAAGGCCTGAGCCCTGCCGGTGAGCATTTTGTGGGCGTAGGACTGGTGAGAAACGTCGAAGACGAATTTGTCTTTCGGGGAGTCGAAAACATAGTGAAGCGCCACGGTGGCCTCCACAATTCCGAGGTTCGGCCCAACGTGTCCGCCGTGAGCGGAAAGTTTGTCGATAAGCGCCGAGCGCACTTCCCCCGCCAAGGTCTCAAGTTCCTCAGCCCCCAAAGCCTTCACATCCGAAGGCGATTTAATTTTCTCCAGTATCATTGACTGTATTTAACTTAACTTTTGCAACTATCTAACTTATTTATATTCAACTTTCGCAAGTATCTAACTTATTTATATATAACCCCTTCCCCTCTAATCACCCTCTTAAATCCCACGCACATTTTCCAACGCACAAACCTCCC
>CAVAMP010000007.1:0-64647 GCA_963589825.1 Flexilinea sp.
TAGTTAAGAGTTAGTTAAGAGTTAGTTAAGAGTTAGTTAAGAGTTAGTTAAGAGTTAGTTAAGAGTTAGTTAAGAGTTAGTTAAGAGTTAGTTAAGAGTTAGTTAAGAGTTAGTTAAGAGTCAGTTGAAAGTTAGGTGAGATATGGAAGGAAAAATAAAAATAGGCATTGTCGGCGGCGCGGGCTACACTGCGGGCGAACTCATCCGCATCCTGGTGAACCATCCGGCGGCGGAAATCGTCTTCGTTCACTCGGAGTCAAGCGCAGGAAAACCCCTCTGGGAGGTCCACACGGGGCTTTTGGGGGACACAGACCAGAGGTTTTGCAGCGAGTACAACCTCGCTGACATCGATGTGCTGTTCCTCTGCTCCGCGCACGGAAAAAGCCGCGAGTTCTGGGAGAACAATTCCGCCCCCGAAGGCTTGAAGGTCATTGACCTGGCCCAGGATTTCAGGGACGAAAGCGAGGGTTATGTCTATGGCCTTCCGGAGCTTCAGAGAGAGAAAATCCGTGGAGCGCAGAAAATCGCGAACCCGGGCTGCTTTGCAACCGCCATCCAGCTTGCGCTTCTTCCGCTCGCCTCCCGCGCCCTGATCCGGTCGGATGTCTGCATAAATGCCATAACTGGCTCAACGGGGGCAGGGGTGAAACCTTCCTCGACGACACATTTCAGCTGGAGAAACAACAATATATCCGCATATAAAGTCTTTGAGCATCAGCACCTTAAAGAAATCCGTCGCAATCTTTCACTTCTTCAGGGAGACTTCTGCCCGGAGCTTGATTTCGTTCCGATGAGGGGCGATTTCGCAAGGGGGATTTTCGCGGCTGTGCACCTAGGGTGTCCGCTCAGCGAGGATGAGGCCAGACAACTTTATAAGGATTATTATAAGGATGCGGCTTTCACTTTCATTAGCGACGCCCCGGTGGACCTCAAGCAGGTGGTTAACACCAACAAATGCCTACTGTCGCTCGAAAAACACGGCGAGAAACTCGTTGTCTGCTCGGTGATTGACAATCTTCTCAAGGGAGCGTCGGGCCAGGCGGTGCAGAATATGAACCTGCTCTTCGGCCTCGGGGAAGATACGGGTCTTCGCCTGAAAGCCTCCGCATTTTAGGGGCGTCCCGGGCGAGGGCTGTGGATTTTCAAAATGTGCGTGTCATAGTGAAGGAATTATAATTGAATCAAGAAGTTACGAATATGGATTTATTCAAAGTTTATAAATTATGGGACATCGAGCCGGTTCGCGGCCTCGACACCAAACTTTGGGACAGGAACGGCGTTGAATACACCGACCTTTACGGCGGACACGCCGTCATCAGCATCGGTCACTGCCATCCGCACTATGTCAAGATGCTTTCCGAGCAGCTCACCCGCCTCGGATTCTACTCCAATGCCGTGCAGAACTCCCTCCAGAAGACTCTTGCCGAGAAACTTGGGCGCATTTCCGGCTACTCCGACTACTCGCTCTTTCTTTGCAACAGCGGCGCGGAGGCCAATGAAAACGCCCTCAAACTCGCTTCGTTCGCAACCGGGAGGGCAAAAGTCCTCGCCTTCTCAAAGTCCTTCCACGGCAGGACCAGCGGCGCTGTGGCTGCAACCGACAACCCGAAAATCCAGTCGCCGTTCAACAAGACCGACCACATAACCTTCGCTCCTCTCGGGGACGCCGAGGCTGTGGAAAAGGCTCTTTCCTCCGGGGAATATGCCGCTGTCATCGTCGAGGGCATCCAGGGCGTTGCCGGCATCTATGAACCCGGGGACGACTTCTTCAAGACTCTGCGCTCCCTCTGCGACAAATACGGCACTCTTCTTATCGTGGATGAAATCCAGTCGGGATATGGCCGCAGCGGACTTTTCTTCGCCCACCAGCACTCCGGAGTGAGGGCCGACATAGTCACCACTGCAAAGGGAATGGCGAACGGACTCCCGATCGGCGGAGTGATCATTTCCCCTTCCATCAAACCCGAATACGGAATGCTCGGCACCACCTTCGGAGGCAACCACCTTGCCTGCACGGCTGCAATCGCTGTGCTGGATGTGATTGAGAATGAGCATCTTGTGGAGAATGCGGCGAAGATGGGTGAGTATTTCACGCAGGCTTTCAACGGAGCGGACGGACTCGACCCGGCGCTGAAGGAATATCGCGGAAGAGGACTTATGATCGGGCTCGAGTTGAAGCCGGAGTTCGTGGGTCTACGCGACCGCCTTCTTTTTGAGAAGCATTTCTTCACCGGTGCCGCAGGCGCTTCGGTCATCAGGCTCCTTCCGTCGCTTACAATCAGCAAGGAGACTGCGGATGCGTTTATAACTGCCTGGCGTGAACTTACCCGACTGTCCTAAACGGCGAATTACTGCGTTATGCTCCTTGGTGAAATCCTCTGGGCCCTCAGGTTGCTCCGGTTTCCCCTTCGTCGCAAGCCTTGTACTTCATCCGTTTAAGCCAGTCGGCATCCAGTTAATTGTTCCTGTTTACTGCAACATTTGTCAAATTATTTATTCCAATAAATTTGGACTTGGAGTTTTTTGAGATTAACTTTGCAACCCGAAATGAAAGAATTTACAACCGTATATCAGCTCGGAGACTTCGAAAGGGCGCTTTCCGCCGCCCGCGAGGTCAAGGCCAATCCTTTTTCCAATCAATCCCTCGGACATAACAGGACACTGCTTCTGGTGTTCTTCAACAACAGCCTCCGCACCCGTCTCAGCACCCAGAAAGCGGCGCTCAACCTCGGAATGAACGTAATCGTTCTCGATGTGAACCAGGGCGCGTGGAAACTCGAAACCGAAAGGGGAGTCGTTATGGACGGCGACAAGAGCGAGCATCTTCTGGAGGCCATCCCCGTTATGGGAAGCTACTGCGACATGATTGGAGTGAGGTCCTTCGCCCGTTTCGAGAGCAAGGAGGATGACTACAACGAGGTGATACTCAATCAGTTCATTAAATATTCCGGGAAGCCGGTCTTCAGTATGGAGGCTGCAACCCGCCATCCTCTCCAGACTTTTGCCGACATCATAACAATTGAGGAGCACAAGAAAACCCGCCGCCCTAAGGTGGTGATGACCTGGGCTCCGCATCCGAAGGCTCTTCCGCAGGCCGTTCCGAATTCTTTTGCGGAAGGAATGGACTGGGCAGGATATGATTTTGTGATTGCGAATCCTGAAGGCTATGACCTTTCAAAGGAATTTACCCGGGGCGCGAAAGTCACTCACAATCAGGACGAAGCGCTCGAAGGGGCGGACTTTGTCTATGCGAAGAACTGGTCGGCTTTCGAGGGGGAGAACTATGGAAAAGTCATCTGCCGTGACCGTAGCTGGACTGTCACAGACGAGAAGATGGCTCTTACCAACAACGCCTTCTTTATGCACTGCCTCCCGGTAAGAAGGAATATGATTGTGAGCGACTCGGTCATCGAGAGCCCGCAGTCGCTGGTGATTCCGGAGGCCGCCAACAGGGTCGTCTCCGCGCAGACGGTAATCCGCGAAATGCTGAAATCGCTCTAGCGGACTAGCCAACGTGACGCTATGCGGGACGCTGTCGGGGCGCAGAAATATAAGTTTAAACGCAAAGTTAAACTCTTAATATGGCAATAAAAGTCGTAAAAATTGGCGGAAACGTCGTGGACTCACCGGAGCTTCTTGAGAAGTTCTGCAGGGATTTCGCGGCTCTCGAGGGAGAGAAAGTGCTCGTGCACGGCGGCGGAAAAATTGCCAGCGACCTTCAGAGAAGACTCGGAATGGAGCCTCAGATGATTGAGGGCCGCAGAGTCACCGACCCCGAGACCCTTCAGATTGTGACTATGGTCTATGCCGGGTGGTGCAGCAAGCACATAACCGCCCTGCTCCAGAAATACGACTGCAACGCTATGGGCGTTTCCGGTTGTGACGCGTCGCTTATAACGGCCACCCGCCGCACTCCCAAGCTGCTTTCCGACGGTGTCACCCTCGTGGACTACGGCCTTGTGGGCAATGTGAACCCGCTGGGAGTGAATGTGGAGAGGGTCCGGTGGATGATTGAGGGCGGGGTAGTTCCCGTTTTCAATGCCATCAACCACAACCGTGCTGGAGACCTTCTGAACACCAACGCCGACACGATAGCTGCCAGTCTCGCTTCGGCTCTTGGCGCAGAACTCGTCTACTGCTTTGAGCTTCCCGGAGTGCTTCTTGACCGGAACGAAACTTCGAGCGTCATCCCTTCGCTTGACCTCAAGGGGTATGAACGCCTCAAGGCCGAGGGAAAGATTGCCGGCGGAATGATCCCGAAACTGGATAATTCTTTCGATGCCATCCGCGAGGGGGCTGCGTGCGTTACAATCAAGCACTCCTCCGACCTTCTTCGCGAGGGCGCCGGCACAAAATTGAAATTAAGATAACTCCTGAGCCGCCTTTAGCAGACAGGCCCGGAATAAAATAATAGGTGTAAGTTAGATACTTGCGAAAGTTGAATAAATGGAAATGGACTCAAAATACGAGCAATACATAGACCTGCTTAGGCAGATGGTCCGCACTCCGTCTCCATCCTTTGAGGAGGAGAAGGTCGCGGAGGTGATTTGTTCGTTTTTGCGTTCCAGCGGCATTTCCTGTGAACTTCGCCGGGGCAATATCCTCGCGCTCAACCGCCTTTTCGACCCATCGAAGCCTACTCTTGCGCTTGATGCGCACATGGACACGGTTCCTCCGGCGTCCTCGTACACCAGAGACCCGTTTGACCCCGGGAATGACCCCGAAACGGTCTGGGGACTTGGTTCGAATGATGATGGGGGAAGTGTCGTGGCGATGACTGCGGCCTTTTCCCATTTCTATAATAGTGAGCTGCCGTTCAATCTGATGCTCTCTCTCACAAGGGAGGAGGAGCGCTCGGGGGCGGACGGCGCAAAATGGCTCTACGGCGCTGACCTGAAGGCCTCTGAGGCTGCGGAATGTGCCGGGGCTTCAACCGGAGGCAATGCTGAAGGCGGCCTTGCTTCAGACCCCGTTTTCCCGCTTCCCAAGTGGGCTATCGTTGGCGAACCGACTGGAATGAAGGCTGCAACAAGCGAAAAGGGACTGCTCGTTATGGACGGCGAGGCTCACGGGCTTAGCGGCCACGCGGCAAGAGGGGAGGGAGTGAACGCTCTCTACATCGCTCTTGACGACATAGCCGCTCTCCGCTCCCACCGCTTCGAGAGAGTATCTCCGGTGATGGGTGAAGTGCACCTTAATGTCACCCAGATTGAGGCGGGGACGGCGCACAATGTGATTCCGGACCTCTGCCGCTTTGTGGTGGACATCCGCCCGACCGACGTCTATGACAATGCAGAGATTCTGGAGGAACTTCAGGCCATCTGCAAAAGCTCCCTCAGGGCCCGCAATCTTGCAAACCGCGCATCGGCAACGTCGCTCGGGGACCCCCTGCTTTCAACTGTGCAGAACCTCGGCATCCCGACATTCTCCTCCCCGACGACTTCCGACTGGATGAGAATTGCCTCGGCGGGGGTTGACGCCGTGAAAATGGGTCCCGGGGACTCGGCAAGATCGCACCGTGCGGACGAATATATAAAGGTGAGTGAAATCACCGATGCCATCGGCATTTACATCGGTTTCATTGAAAATTTCGCAGCGAATTTCGCTGATATATAGGTATTTATTTTGGGGGCCAATGCCCCTTTTATTTTATGGCAACACTCTGGAACAAGGGAACAAGCGCGACGGACGCTGTGGAGGCTTTCACGGTCGGAAACGACAGGGAACTGGACCTGCGGCTCGCGAAATACGATGTTGAGGGCTCCAAGGCCCACATCAGGATGCTCGAAAGCATCGGGCTCCTCACAAAGGACGAACTTTCCACCCTTCTGGGCGGCCTGGACGAGATTTCTCGGAGCATCGAGGCGGGGACTTTCACTCTCGAAGACGATGTGGAGGACATCCACTCCCAGGTGGAACTTTGCCTCACGAGGAGACTCGGCGAGGTGGGAAAGAAAATCCATTCCGGCCGCTCCCGCAACGACCAGGTGCTCGTGGACATTAAGCTTTTCCTTCGCGACGAGCTGCTCGCCTTCCGAACCGAAACCCTTGCGCTTTTCAATAAACTTCAGAGCCTCAGCGAGAAATACAGGGAAGTCCTGCTTCCGGGCTACACCCACGCCCAGATTGCAATGCCTTCCTCCTTCGGAATGTGGTTCGGGGCTTATGCGGAGGCGCTTGTGGACGATATGTCTATGCTCGGCGGGGCCTACAGGGTCGTGAACCGCAACCCGCTCGGGTCTGCCGCAGGATATGGCAATTCCTTCCCTCTGGACAGGGATATGACGACCAGGCTTCTTGGCTTCGACTCCCCGGTCGTTAACAGCGTAGCGGCGCAGATGAGCCGCGGGAAGACGGAAAGGTGCGTAGCTTCCGCAATGGGATCGATTGCGCTGACTCTCAATAAGTTCGCCGCCGACTGCTGCCAGTATATGTGCCCTAATTTCGGCTTCATCCACTTTCCTGACAACCTCACGACGGGCTCGAGCATAATGCCGCACAAAAAGAATCCGGATGTGTGGGAGATGGTGAGGGGAAAATGCAACCGGGTGCTTTCGGTGGAGAATGAGATTTCCCTTCTCTGCAGCAATATGCCTCACGGCTATCATCGTGACTATCAGCTTCTTAAAGATATACTTTTCCCTGCTCTCACGCTCCTTCACGAGTGCCTCGGGATGACGGATTATATGCTCTCGCACATTGAGGTGAACGAACATATCCTCGAAAATCCCCTCTACACCTACCTTTTCACAGTCGAGGAGGTGAACCGCAGAACGCTCTCCGGGGTGCCTTTCAGGGAGGCGTACAAACAGGTCGGGATTGAGGTGAACGAGGGAAGGTTCAAATATAGCGGCGCCGACACTGCGCACCTGAAGGCTTCGGATCTCGGTCATACGCACATCGGAAGCCTCGGAAATCTCGGCAATGACAGGATTGCGGCGTTGATGAAGGAGGCTGCCGCCTGGGGCGAGCGGAAGGCTTAGAGCGGGGGTGGAACGCTGCGCTTGTGACCCCTTGCAACTGATTGAAAAATAATGGCTTAAAAATACAGATATGGCAAAAAAAGCAAAACTCATTCTTGAGGACGGCATCACGATGGAGGGCTGGAGTTTCGGCGCTCCTGTCTCCGGAAGCGGCGAGGTGGTTTTCTCCACCGCAATGGTCGGCTATCCCGAGAGCCTCACGGACCCTTCCTACGAGGGGCAGATTCTCTGCGTAAGTTACCCTCTGATCGGAAATTACGGCATTCCTTCGGAGAGGCGTGACGCGAACGGACTCTGCACCACCTTCGAGTCGGAGAGAATTCACACCCGCGGACTGATAATCTCGGACTACAGCGAGAAATTCAGCCACTGGGATGCGGTGAAGAGCCTTGACGAGTGGCTCGCCGAGCAGGGCGTGCCGGGCATCTACGGCATCGATACCCGTGAACTCACCAAGCTCATCCGCACGCGCGGCGCGATGCTCGGAAAGATTGTCCCGGAAGGGGAGAGCGAGGATTTCCCGTTCTACAATCCCAACACCGAGAATCAGGTTGCGCTTGCAAGCTGCTCTGAGAGAGTTATTTACGGAGAGGGCGAGAAGACCATAGTCGTTGTTGACTGCGGCATCAAGCACAGAATCCTCCGCTGCCTTCTGAAAAGGGGTGTGAGAGTCATCAGGGTGCCTTGGGACTACGATTTCAACGCTCTTGAGTGGGACGGACTTTTCATATCCAACGGCCCGGGAAACCCTGCTCTCTGCACAAAGGCTGTGGAGCACATCCGTGAGGCCTACAAGGGCGAGAAGCCGATTTTCGGCATCTGTATGGGCAACCAGCTGATGTCGCTTGCCGCAGGGGCCAGCACCTACAAGCTCCCGTACGGCCACCGAAGTCACAACCAGCCGGTGCGCGAGTGCGGAACAACCCGCTGCTACATCACTTCCCAGAACCACGGATTTGCGGTTGACGAAAAGACCCTCCCTGAGGACTGGGTGCCGTATTTCGAGAATATGAACGACGGGACCAACGAGGGAATCCGCCACAGGAGCAAGCCGTTCTTTTCGGCGCAGTTCCACCCGGAGGCGTCCAGCGGACCTGTTGATACGGAGTTTCTCTTCGATGACTTCATCGCAAGGCTTTGACAGTCGGGTGTACAATTTCCTTTTAGATTTTTATAGAAATAGCGCAAACTATGATAGATACTAATATAAAGAAAGTCCTCGTGCTCGGAAGCGGGGCTCTGAAAATCGGTGAGGCCGGCGAATTTGACTACAGCGGCTCCCAGGCCCTGAAAGCCCTTCGCGAAGAGGGAATATCCACTGTGCTGCTCAACCCGAACATCGCCACCGTGCAGACCTCCGAGGGCGTTGCGGACAAAATTTACTTTCTGCCCGTCACCCCGTATTTCGTCGAGAAAGTGATCGAGAAGGAGCGTCCGCAGGGCATCCTGCTTTCCTTCGGCGGCCAGACAGCTCTGAACTGCGGAGTGGAGCTCTTCCACGCCGGAGTCTTTGAAAAATATGGCGTCAAGGTGCTTGGAACCCCGGTTCAGGCCATAATCGATACCGAGGACAGGGAACTCTTCGTTGAGAGGCTCTCCGAAATCGGAGTCAAGACCATCCGCTCCCACGCGGCCTCGTCCATTGAGGAAGCCCGTGAGGCTGCCTCCACGGTGGGCTACCCGGTCATCATCCGCGCCGCCTACGCCCTCGGAGGACTCGGCTCGGGCTTCTGCGAGAATGAGGAGGAACTTGACAGGATAGCCTCCAAGGCTTTCGCCTTCTCTCCGCAGGTGCTTGTGGAAAAATCGCTCAGAGGCTGGAAAGAGATTGAGTATGAGGTAGTAAGGGACTCCTACGACAACTGCGTCACGGTCTGCAATATGGAAAACTTCGACCCGCTCGGAGTGCACACAGGAGAGAGCATCGTCGTGGCTCCGAGCCAGACCCTTTCCAACGCCGAATATCATTTCCTCAGAAAGACCGCGATTGACATCGTACGCCACATCGGCATCGTCGGAGAGTGTAACGTCCAGTATGCCTTCAGCCCGGATGGGGAGGACTACAGGGTCATTGAGGTGAACGCCCGTCTGAGCCGTTCTTCCGCCCTCGCCTCAAAGGCAACCGGCTATCCGCTTGCGTTCATCGCCGCCAAACTCGGCCTCGGATATGGACTTTTTGAACTCAAAAACGCCGTCACAGGCACCACACCGGCCTTTTTCGAGCCTGCGCTCGACTATGTCGTCTGCAAAATCCCGCGCTGGGACCTTGCCAAATTCAAGGGCGTTTCGCGTGAAATCGGCTCAAGTATGAAGAGCGTGGGCGAGGTTATGGCAGTGGGAAGAAACTTCGAGGAGGCGATTCAGAAGGGCCTGAGGATGATCGGGCAGGGCGCCTACGGTTTCCTCTGCAACAAGCCCTACAAAACCGAAGACCTTGACGACGCCCTCAAGAACCCGACCGACACCCGCATCTTCGCGGTCGCAGCGGCCCTTCAGAGCGGCTACAGCGTGGAGCGCATCAATGCCCTCACAAAGATAGACAAGTGGTTCCTGGACAAGCTCGAGAACATCGAGACGACCTACCGCGCCCTCGAGGGCTGCAAGAGTCTGGGCGATGTGCCTTCGGAGCTTTTCCGCAAGGCTAAGTGCCAGGGCTTTTCCGACATCCAGATAGCAAGGGTGTTCGGCCTGAAGGAAAATGAGGTTCGGGAAAAACGCCTTTCTATGGGACTTCGTCCTGTTGTAAAGCAGATTGACACCCTTGCGGCCGAGTTCCCTTCCGACACCAACTACCTCTACCTTACCTACAACGGCACGGCGGACGACGTTTCTTTCGCCTCTGACGGCCGCAGCGTCATAGTTCTCGGCTCCGGAGCCTACCGAATCGGCAGCAGCGTGGAGTTCGACTGGTGCGGGGTGAACGCCCTCAAAACCCTTCGTGAAAAGGGCTACAGGGCCATTATGATTAACTACAACCCTGAAACGGTTTCCACCGACTACGACAGTTGTTCAAGGCTCTATTTCGACGAGCTGAGCTACGAGACCGTTATGGATATATGCACCATGGAGAAGCCTCTGGGCGTGATTGTGAGCGTGGGCGGACAGATTCCGAACAACCTCGCGCTTCCTCTTGAGCGAAGCGGAGTGAGGATTCTGGGCACATCTGCCGAGGACATCGACCGCGCTGAGGACCGCAACAAGTTCTCTCAGATTGTGGACGCCCTCGGCATAGACCAGCCTCGCTGGAGGGAACTCACCACGATGGACGACATCAACTCCTTCATCGCCGAAGTGGGTTACCCGGTGCTCGTGAGGCCTTCGTATGTGCTTTCCGGCGCCGCGATGAACGTCTGCTACGGAGATGAGGACCTGAAGATTTTCCTCGACCGTGCAGTGGAGGTTTCCGAGGACCATCCGGTCGTAATCAGCTCATTTATGCAGAGATGCAAGGAGCTTGAATGCGATGCGGTGGCCTGCGGAGGCAAGGTTATCGTAGCCGCCATTTCCGAGCACATCGAGTTTGCCGGCGTGCACTCGGGAGACGCCACAATCCAGTTCCCGCCTCAGAAAATCTATGGCATCACCGCCGCGAGAATCCGCAAGACAACCTCGGCCATCGCCTCAGCCCTCCACATCACCGGTCCGTTCAACATCCAGTTCCTCGCGACCGACAACTACATCAAGGTCATCGAGTGCAATCTCCGCGCATCCCGCAGCTTCCCGTTTGTTTCCAAGGTGATGAAAGTCAACTTCATAGACCTTGCTACAAGGTGTATGCTCGGGGAGAAGCCGGAGAAGGTGGAGATTGACCCGTTCGAACTCGAATATGTGGGTGTGAAATGCTCCCAGTTCTCGTTCTCAAGGCTCGGAAACGCCGACCCTGTTCTCGGAGTGGATATGTCTTCGACGGGAGAAGTCGGCTGCATCGGGGACAATCTCGACGACGCTCTTCTGAAGGCGATGCTTTCGGTAGGCCACCGCATTCCTAAGCGCAGCGTTCTCATTTCCTCAGGCAACACCCGCCAGAAAGCGGATATGCTTCTTTCCTGCGAACTTCTCCGTGACAAGGGAATCGAAATCTATGCGACCGAAGGGACCTGCCGCTATCTCAACGAGAACGGAGTTCCTGCGCACAGGGCTCTCTGGCCGGGTGAAGAACTCGAGGAGGGCGCGCAGTACGCGATGGACCTCATCAGCGCGCACAAGGTGGACCTCGTAATCAACATCCCGAAGAACTACACGAGGAAGGAACTGAGCAACGGCTACCGTCTCCGCCGCTCGGCCATAGACTTCAACATCCCGCTGATCACAAACAGCCGCCTGGCGACAGCCTACATCCGCGCCTTCTGCAAAATGACTCAGGACGAAATCACAATCCGCTCCTGGGACGAGTACAAAGCGTAAAATTCAAATACAATCTTCAGAACCAGTCGCAGTTTGCAACCAGTTGACAATGCCTGCAACCGAAGTCTCCACCGTTGCCGTAGAGAACAAGATAATCGTACTCAGAGGCACTCAAGTGATTCTCGACAGAGATGTCGCAGAACTGTATGGTGTGGAAACGAAGGTTCTTAATCAGGCTGTGAAGAGGAATATAAATAGATTCCCGGAGCGCTTTATGTTTCAGCTCACTAAAGACGAATGTTCAAGGTCACAATTTGTGACCTTGAACGGGCGAGGATATAATATCAAGTATCTTCCGTATGCTTTTACAGAGCAAGGCGTTGCTATGTTGTCTTCAGTTCTGCGCACCGATACGGCAGTTGAAGTCAGCATCAAGATAATGGATGCCTTCGTGAAAATGAGGCACTTTCTTGTCACTAACTCTCAAATATTCCAACGGCTTGACCGACTCGACAGAAATTGCTTTCAGATTCATTATCTTTGACAGATAGAAACAGTCAGTTTCAGCCCGCGTTCCCGCAGGAAATTGTTGTGAATTGCTTTCAGATTCATTATCTTTGACAGATAGAAACAGTCACGGAGGCTTCCGTCACCCTTCAGGGAGCGTTGTGAATTGCTTTCAGATTCATTATCTTTGACAGATAGAAACAGTCGACATCTTCAAGAGCGAGGGCGTGCCCGAGTTGTGAATTGCTTTCAGATTCATTATCTTTGACAGATAGAAACAGTTTGACGGCATCGTTGCACCGGATGCGGTAGTTGTGAATTGCTTTCAGATTCATTATCTTTGACAGATAGAAACAGTGAGTCAGGCATATCAGAGGAGAAGAGGGCGGTTGTGAATTGCTTTCAGATTCATTATCTTTGACAGATAGAAACAGTAATAATAACGGCAAATGTTGCCGAGGTCCAGTTGTGAATTGCTTTCAGATTCATTATCTTTGACAGATAGAAACAGTGCGAGGTCTTTCTTGCAGATTGAGCTGCGCGTTGTGAATTGCTTTCAGATTCATTATCTTTGACAGATAGAAACAGTAAATGGGGTAATTCTCGGTGGCCGTTATCGTTGTGAATTGCTTTCAGATTCATTATCTTTGACAGATAGAAACAGTACATCCACACATAAAAAACGCGGGCGCGGAGTTGTGAATTGCTTTCAGATTCATTATCTTTGACAGATAGAAACAGTCATTAGATTTGTATTTCTCACCAGGAAGCAGTTGTGAATTGCTTTCAGATTCATTATCTTTGACAGATAGAAACAGTCTCTCAGATGAATTCATCTTCTGGGCTGATGTTGTGAATTGCTTTCAGATTCATTATCTTTGACAGATAGAAACAGTAACAACGAGCCGAGCTACAAGGCGGCATCGGTTGTGAATTGCTTTCAGATTCATTATCTTTGACAGATAGAAACAGTACTCGAATATCGGCTCTCGCCATACAATAGGTTGTGAATTGCTTTCAGATTCATTATCTTTGACAGATAGAAACAGTGCATCGACCCGAATGACCGCAAGGCGTACAGTTGTGAATTGCTTTCAGATTCATTATCTTTGACAGATAGAAACAGTATGGTACGGGCGTTGCCGGCGAAAAGCACCGTTGTGAATTGCTTTCAGATTCATTATCTTTGACAGATAGAAACAGTGAGCTATGAGTAAATTCACGGATTTCTGCAGTTGTGAATTGCTTTCAGATTCATTATCTTTGACAGATAGAAACAGTCCCTCTTCAGGTCGACAAGGCTGCACTCGGTTGTGAATTGCTTTCAGATTCATTATCTTTGACAGATAGAAACAGTTGGCTGAACAGCGAGACGGCCGACCTTACGGTTGTGAATTGCTTTCAGATTCATTATCTTTGACAGATAGAAACAGTGACTTCCAAAGGCGAACAGAGATGAACTTGGTTGTGAATTGCTTTCAGATTCATTATCTTTGACAGATAGAAACAGTTGCCTTTCTTCGATGTCGAATATACGCCTGTTGTGAATTGCTTTCAGATTCATTATCTTTGACAGATAGAAACAGTGCAATACCAGGCGCGGCTCGTCTCCATCCAGTTGTGAATTGCTTTCAGATTCATTATCTTTGACAGATAGAAACAGTATCGCGGTCGAGGACTCGGAGTTCTATACGGTTGTGAATTGCTTTCAGATTCATTATCTTTGACAGATAGAAACAGTAGCATAAACGCGAGGACAATCGAAATAGCGTTGTGAATTGCTTTCAGATTCATTATCTTTGACAGATAGAAACAGTACAAGTATTTTTGGAAGGCCGATTACAAGGTTGTGAATTGCTTTCAGATTCATTATCTTTGACAGATAGAAACAGTTATTGCTTCAACGGCGTTCAGAGCGAACTCGTTGTGAATTGCTTTCAGATTCATTATCTTTGACAGATAGAAACAGTATGTCCTAGATAAATATTTGATTCACAAAAAGTTGTGACTGTTTTTAGAAAACAAAATCCCAACTCGTTCTGAGCTGGGATTTTGCTTTTATGAAGAGTTTTCGGATTTATATCAAGAGCATCTTTGTATGAATTCCTCCGCAGTCATAGTCAATGTCGGTAAACCTTCAAAACCGGTCTTGTCCCTAGTGAGAATGACATCGGCATTGCTCGTCAGTGCCGAAAAATATTGAACGCTATCTTCAAAATCCTTCCGCTTAGACTCGATGGCCTCCCGAACAACTGAATCGTCAATCATTGAAATCTCACACAATCCGGAGAGACCGATAAGTTTCGGATACACAATCTCCTGTCCGAACGCTTTCCTGAGTATATAGGCAAGATTGACAAAAGTGAGGGACGAAATGACGATTGAAATATCCTTTCGTCTGGCCAATTCCATAATGCTGGCGATGGAGCCGTAATGCGGTTCTCTCAGTGCGCAGAAATCCACCACTACATTGGTGTCAAGAAATACTTTCATTGTGCGCACTCCTCCCACATTTTGTCGGTTTCCTTCTCAAAATCAAACCCTTCCGGCAACTTGCCGATAGTTAAGGCCTCAACCTCCGAAGATATTTTGAAATCTTTCGCAATCTTCGGAAATTCAATCTGTCTCTTGGCTGCCTTTGAGGGACTGTCATTGATATCCCTTATCAGTTTATCTGCAAGCCACCTTTTGTTATCGTTGTCAAGATTTGACAACATCTGGTAAATATCATTTATAGACACTGCGTTCATACAAAATCCTCCATCGGAGGCAAAGTTATCGTATTAGTTTTGAAAATCCAAGTTTTTTGTTGTCTTGCTCAGAACAGTTCGAGCTGAACTCCGGCTCCTGACGGAAGCGCCTGCACTTTCTTCGCAAGGAATAGCTCCATCGAACCGAACTGCTTGTCGGTGATGGAAAGCACTCCCACTTGTCCCTCCGGAGGAAGAAATGTTTTGACTCTTTTTATGTGAACCGCGGCGTTCTCGGCGCTCGGGCAGTGGCGCATATAGATGGAGAACTGAAACATAATGAATCCGTCCTGCAGAAGCTTCTTGCGGAAATCAGCCGCAGCCTTCCTCTCCTTCTTGGTGTCGGTCGGCAAATCAAAGAAAACGAGCACCCACATAACCCTGTACTGGCTGAACCTCTCCTGCATATCAAGTCATTGTGGGATAGAGGATCTTGCGTGCCTCGCCCGAAAAGCATTTTGCCAGGGATGCAGTCGTCGTGGACACCGCGACCATAAGGGGACTCGTGTGACCGTCAATCTCCACGTCAATGACCGGAATAGAGAGCAACTTTACTTTTGCCGCCTGAGTGAGTGACTTGTCGCCGCTCTGAGCGATTATGTCAACAACCACCCTGTCCACATATGGCCGGTACGGTTCCATAATGTCGTCCGCAAGGCAGTAGGCATTGTAGCGGTTGTGGTGGTGGATGCCGAGGGTCGGGAGCATCCCGCTCATAACAAGCGCACGCGCAACGATGGCCCGAAGAACAGCGTAGCCGTAGTTGAAAAGTCCGTTCGGCTCCGCCTCAAACTGCCCGCGAAGAAAATCCGGATTGTCTGGAAAGATGGTTTTCCAGTAATAGGCCGCCGCTCTCGCCTCAATGTTTTCAGAGTCTCCGGACTTTACCTGTGTCGCCCAGATTTTCATATTGCGGTGTTCCCGTCCTGTGGAATACTCCAGCGAAGCGGCCTGATTGGCGATTTTTGCCTGAATGGTCTGCTGCCAGAGCTGCTTTTTGAGGGGCAGGGAAGCGTCCAGCTGGTCACGGAACCGTTCGTTTTGAAGCGTGTGACTGCTAAGCGGAAGCATAAGCCCTGTGGGAAGGTGGCTGCTGTCGCAGGTTATGAGGGCGCAGCCATTGTCGAGCACAGCCTCCATAACACCTTGAGTTAGCGTGATTTGCCTGTGGTCAAGCACTAACATCCCTATGTCTTCGATGGGGATGGTCCTCGTGGTGAAATCATCTTTCGTAGCATCCGCTGCCCCCGAGGGAGTCTTTACTACAAGTTGCTCCAGACGAAGCGACAGGTAGGCCGGATTGCCGAAATAGAGGGTTTTCTTAATCATAACGGGAAGATTCGGTTAATATTCTCCCACCGCCACAATCTCTCCTATATGGTTTATACGAACTTTTACTATGCCTTTGAGATCTTCAGGCTTCCTATATCGTTTCCAAGTAGTGTCTCTCAAAACAGGTGCATCATTGAGTACAGTCTCCAAATGATGTCTAAAAACATAATAGCAGGTCGCCAATTTCTGCACCCGGTAGAGATTAGGACTGATTTGAGAGTAATTCTCCGGGTTCATAAGGTCTATCTCATTCGGATCAAAGCCTGTCTTGGGATTAGGGAAAACGAAATACTCATTTCTTTTCATCGAGAACAGGAATGTCCATCCGAGGTCGCGATTGTACTCGTGGTCAACCACAGGCACCCCGTCTATTGAGCGCTGCGTGGCTTCGAAGAATGAAACCACCTTTTCCTGATAATTTCCGCCCGCATCGCTGTAAATCGCAATGTGATGGTTATTGCTCAGGCTTACATAGTCTGACGGAATCTTATGAGAGGAACTGTCAAGCAAAATGTCTCCGACATTGTCCCTTTTGTCGTGCAGGGCCTCGGCGTTGCTCACACCTGTAATCGTAACTCTCTTTATGGCAATGCCCTTTTCCTTGTTAAGCCAGATTGGGTTTTCGTCAAGATTTGAGAATGCCTTTGTAGAGTCTCCTCCGAATTCTTCAAGCCTTTTCTTGAGAATGGCGCGCACTCCGGCGTCCACAACCTTTTCAACTTTGAGATCTTTGCCGATTTCCTTTCTTATAGTGTAGACATCCTCGGTCTTCAGAATCCCGACCTTCGCAGGCACGCACTCGCTATGGGCAGGGTTAATCCAAACCGGATTCTTGTCCAGGCTGTTCTTGCCTCCGAAGGCTTTCTTAGGGTCGCCGCCGAACTCCTCAAGCCGCCTCTGGAGCGCCTCGCGGTAGGCTTTTTTCGCAACCGTGAGGATTTTCTCCCCGGTGAATGAAGGTCCTACTTTCTCCTCGCTCACAAGGTATTGCTGAATCTTTCCGTAAATCGTCTCGTTGTGGAGTTGTCCGCGCGGGGTGAGCTGAACGCGGCGCAGAGTGCCTCCTGAGTTTTTCGTGATGTTGACATTTCTTGTCACTACCTTATTCTTCGCCTTGATTGAAACGAGCGCCGCTTCAAGGTTTTGTTTAGCCTCGGCTCGGAACTCGTCAAGGGGAATCGGCGGGTTGAAAAGCCTCTTGCCGCCGCTCCAGTACATCTGGGTCTGCTCGATTGTGCGTACTACGGCGTTTAGCTCCATCGGCTCGATTGTGCTAAGGTCCTCAAGCACATAGTCGTCAAGATTTATGTGTCGGGAGTCATCGTAGTCCTTAAGAAGCCGGGCGTTGAGGTAGTTGAGGTACTGGATGAATGAGCGTTTGGTGAAGGCGATTGTGAGCGCGTCCATCGCGTGGTGGCGGTGGTCGTTGCGCTTTGTCCAGTCCTTTATGTTCTTCTTCCTTTTTCCGTCGCGGCCTGTGGTGACCTCTGTCATCCCGAGAGCGTCATATTTGTCCCAGTTCAGCTCCTTCATCACATCTACGAGCTGCCAGTCCTCGCGAAGTCTGTCCGTCACTGAGCCCGTTGTGCTCACGACATAAGGAACGATCTCTTCGAGCATCTCCTTGGCTTTCTTAGCAATGTATTGAGTGTCACGCAGATCTCTGTTAATGAATCCTTCCGGGATGTCCTCGCTTTTCATAAGGAGGTGATCTCGTTTGGTCTTGCTGATTGCACCTTTTTCATAGAGGTTATTGACCTTTCTCTTATAGTCTTCGAGCCCCTCTCCGCCATATTTTCCCGCCACATAGTCTATGGCTGTCGCATTACCCTTTTCCCTGTTGGCGGAGTTGGTCTCAATGGTTTTGTTGGAGAACGAGTCATCGAAGAGCCTGGCCTGCGGGATTATGTGTTCAATCTCGAAATCCTTGTCGAAAAGCTTCTCAAGAGGAATGTAGGTGTCGGAATAGAGGGTGTGGTAGCCGTTGCTTTCGAGTTCCTTCCAGAGCCGGTAGCGGATTATGTCGTTGCGGCTCACTTCTCCTCCACGTTTTGCCTTGATTTCTTTCGTAATTTCCTCGTTGGTTTTCTGCGCCTTGTCGATGGCGGAAGACATCTGCTCCCTTTCTTTAGCGGACTTTTTCAGTTCCCTCGCGAGCTCGATTCTGACCTCGTCGAGTTTTCCGTATTCCTCAATAACAGCGTTTACGACATTCACCATCTGGTTGAGGATTTTCTCCACTACAGGGTTGCGCAGACTGTTTTTCGGCAGATTGTCGAGGCGGTCTTTATAAACTTTTTTCTCGATTTCCTCTTTGGTGAGGGATTTCGCGGAGTGGCGGTAACCGGCCGCGGCGCAGGCCTCGCTGTACTCAAGACCGTCTCGCTTCATATAAGGAAGAATCTTCCGGATGGCCTTTGCGCTGAGACTACCGTAGTCCGGGGCGAATGTCGCCGAGGCGAGAATACGTGCGCTGTCGGTGTCGAACCCGAACTGGGAGGAGAGCTTTTCTATGAGGGAAGTGTTTCCAGTGGCGGATTTATCTCCTTCGTATGAATAGAGAAGATGCCAAAGGCGGTAGAGAGGTTCCTTTTCAAGTGCATCTCCGCCGGCAAGAGAGTCAAACTCCAGAATGGCTGTGTCCCAGCCTCTTTTTCCGAAATTATCTTTGAGAGTCGGAAGAAGTTTCTCGACGGGGAGTTTTTCGTAGGCAGCGATATCCGTCTCGTCAAATTCGAGCATACGGAGATAGAGGGGCAGAAGAGATGAAACGGTCGTGTTGCCCTGGATGCCGTCTTTGAAGTTTATCTCATCGCTTCGGCGCACGACTCCGCATACAATCTTGAGAATGTCTGTCTTTTTCAGTTCCTTTTTCCAGGTGAGTTCGCGGAAGAGTTCCTGCCTCTTTCCCATCGGAACAAGTTCGCCGTTGACCCTGAGGTTGTTAAGCGTCTGCCAAATCTTGAATTCTTGGAAGAGAGGGGAGGATTTCGGGCATACGCGCGGCCCTACGGTCTTTGTCTTTTCCACTCCGTCCTCTGTGATTTTAATCTCGCGTGACTCGAACGGGCAGAGGCTAACAAGGGATTTCTTGCTCCTCAGAGGGCGCTGATAGAAGATTATTATGTCGCGGATTTCGTGCTTCAGCTCTTCGGTGAGCTCACTGTGGAATTGCCGCTGTGTCTCCCAAACTCTTTCAAACTCGTCAAGATAGTCCTGACGGTAGAAAACCACATTCTTTGAACTGAAATGTGGATTGCTGTCAAAATTGCGGGCAAGATACTGTCCGACGGTTTCTCCTGCGAAATAGAGTTCCTTGCTGCGGTCGCTGATCTTTCCGAGGTAGCCGCTGGAGGCTGAGAGCTGCTTCGCGATTTCCTGAAGGGCGTATGTGAGCTCTTCCAAAGACATTTTTTCTGTCAGGGCATTCACTCTCCACTGGTAATTCTCCTTCTGGAGTTCCCTTCTTTTCTTATCCCGCTTGATGCCTTTCACGCCCCAGGCTTCCTCGCAGATTTTCCAAGTCTGGCCTGCATTTTTCCCCCGCAGGCTTTCTCGCAACCCGGCCGTAACAAGCCCCGGGTAAAACCTTGACTGAGCCTCCCAAATTTTGTCGAATTCTGCGTTGAGGTCGGAGGCATAGAACTCAGGGACAGAGTATTTGTCTCTCTCCATTCTCTCAAGGACGAATTGCCCCGGAGTGAGATTTTCATCATAGAGCTTCTTTGCAATGCTCATTCCGTCAATGAGACTGCCGCCTTCGTCGCCGTCTTTTGCCTTGCGGCTGCTTCTGTAGCCCCTTTTGCGGTTGATGCTCAGGAGAATGCGTGCGAACTCGGAAAGGGAAACCTCTTCGCTTGCGGCCTTAGCCCTAAGGTGCAGAGTCTCGAAAGTTGTGCGCGGCCCCTGCTCCGCAAGAACGGTGGACTCGTCAATCCAGCCCGCTTCCTTCATCACCTCTATGAGGTTGTCGCGGCGAAGCTTGTAGCGCTGGAGGTTGCGGCGCATACTCCTTTTCAAAGTCCTGCCCGCATTGGTGGTAATGGCTTTTCCTTTCTCGAAGTTGGTCTGCTCATCCACTGTGAGGGGATTGACGCGGACTCCAAGCCGCACTATTGACGATTTTTCTTCGGGGTTTTCCGCTTCATTTACGAGCGCCCATCCGATGGATGTCGTTCCCAAGTCAAGTCCAAGTATCTTTTTCATAATTAGTTAGTTATCTTATGTGGTCATTGTGTGCGCCTAAAAAAAGCCTTAGGGCGCATAAACTGCTCCGGCAAGGAGCGTCCCTTATGAGCATAAATCCCTCAAATTTAAGAAAATTTTTCTCAAATGTTTGGTTATTCGCGGAAATTCCCTACATTTGCCATTGAATCTGAAGCAATTCACAATAAGGATTATTCCGTTGTGAAAACATTTATGGCGGCTCGAATGAGTCGCCATTTTTTCTGCTCGCTACAATTCAGGGTATATTATAGCTGCGGGAGTTTGAGCTCCGGGATGATCAGGTCCTGCTGGGGGATGTTGTCCTGATGGAGGAACATTATGTAGTAGATCGGGAGGTAGGTGATGCCGTTTTCGCGGCGAACTTCCGGTGAATTGTCCAGAACTATAGCGTTCTTGATGTGGTAGTCCGGGGTGGAAAGGAAGGTGTCGAGGGCGCTGTGCGTCTTGTAGTCCTTGCCTGATTTTACCTCTATCGGGACTACGCTGAGGCTTTCGTAATCGTCAATAAGGAAATCCACCTCGCCTTTCTTCTTGTTGTCGTAGTAGTGGAGAGTGAAGCCGTGGGCGTGAAGTTCCTGGGCTACGGCGCTTTCATAGACGGAACCGAGGTTGACGCTGCGCTCGTCTGTGAGCACCGCGTTGATGTTTGTCCTGTAAAGAAGATTCGTCAGAAGACCTACGTCGCTCAAATAGAGTTTTACCAGATTCTTGCTCTCGGACTCCTTCAATGGGAACTTCGGGTTGCTGATCGCCTGCACCGAGAGTGCAACTCCTGAGTTTACGAGATACTCGAACTCGTCGGCGTAGTCGCTGAACTGCTTGTGGCCCGCCTTGTTTTCTATATTCTTCACTACGATGCGCTTTTTCTTGTTCTCCATATTGGAGGGCAACATATCGTAGATTTTGCGGATGACAAGCTTCTTCTCCCCGTCGTATTGGGAGGCGTCTATCCTGTACAGCTCGTGGATGTCGCGCTGAATGCCGCGGACCTGGGTTATATTCCTGTTTTCGAGGAATTTGTTGATGGCCTCGGGCATCCCTCCGACAAGAAGGTATATCTTGAACTGTCCCAGCATATAGTTGTGCAGCGATTCGTTCAGAGGCAGGAGCTGACTGTAGTATTCCCGGATTGCGTCCAGAGTCTCCAGACTGCATCCCATCGCAATGAGAAATTCCTCAAAATCAAGAGGATACATCTGCTCGATGGCGATGCTACCGATAGGTACTGAGGGAGTTTGCGCGAGGGCTACTCCAAGCTCGGAGCCGCTGGCGACGTATCTGTACTTCCTGTCGGCGTTAAGGAATTTCAGCAGCGTCATCAGGTGCGGATAACTCTGAATCTCGTCAAGGAACACAATCGTGTCACTTCTGTTTCCCAGTTTCCTGCCCGCTATCGCGCCAATCTGAAGATAGAAATCCTCTGTGCTCCGAACCGATTCGAATATCCTTGCCCCTTCTTTGTCCGCTTTCAGGTTTATTTCCACATAATTCGGGAAAAGCTTGTTGCAGACATAGCGAATCAGGTAGGATTTTCCTATCTGACGTGCTCCGTTTACAAGCAGAATTTTGTCCGGTTCGCCCAGGAGGAATTTTTCCAAATGAGCGGCATATTTCCTGTACAACATATCGATTTAGTATCTTTTTGGCAAAGGTACAATAAATCAGCGAGATAACAAGTGTTGTCAGGAATTATTCCGAGATTTTGGGGGTCAAAATCAGGAATTATTCCGAGTTTTTGGGGGTCAAAAACGGGAATTATTCCGTGACGGTGATGACTCCGTTGTAGGCTGCGTTGGCCCTGTAGTGCGGGGCGTAGAGGGACTCTATTTCGCTGACAGGGGCGGTGAAGACTCCCGCCTGGGAAACATAGAAGGTGTCCTCCACCGTGGTGTTCTCCTCCGGATAGACGTCGAACCAGTAGTCGATTGAGCCGGAGTGGACTTCGCGGTAGCCCTGTGGAGTTATCCACCAGGCCCTGCAGCCCTCTAGAGCTGAGTCCACCCTCCAACCGAGAAGGGCGTAGCCGTAGCTGCCGGAAAGCTGGCGGACAGGACGCAGACACGCGTTGAGCGGGGTTCTGAGGTGCACGAGACTGCGGTTTTCGTCGCTTCTGATGCTGTAAACCGCTATGACCTTGTCCCCAACCTTGAGCGTTTCGCCCGTCTTGAGTTCGCGCCTTGCCGAAGTCTTCACTCCATTTTCGCCTTTGACCGTGCTCGGTGTGAGCTCTTCCACAAAGAACCGCCTTTCAATGCTGAAGCCGTTTCCGGCCGCTTTGATGTCCTCAAACGGCTTTTCGTATGTCTTTGAAAGGGAGATGACCGTTGTCTGGAGAAGGCTTTGGGAGCCCCTGCGGACCGCATTCGCGGCGTTTACGAACTCGAAATTCTTCTCCCACTTCTGGTTTTCCTTCTGCACCATAAGCCATAGGCGCACGCCGTCTGCAATGGTGGCTGCGCGCTCGTCGCTCTTGCCGCCGCAGGAGGCAAGATACCCGTTCCACTGCGTGAAGAGGTTGCTTATCATCGCGTGGGCGTAGGCTTCACTGGAGAGCAGGGCCCTAAACGGCATCACGGCATTAGGGTAGTAGAAGCCGCCGGACGGGTGCTCAACGGCGTATTGCTTGAGAGTCTCGATGCTGCGGGAAAGAGTCTTTTTCATCTTGCGGCATTTTAGACCCAGTGAACTGTCGAATTTGTCAGAGCTACTGCTCAGAATGTTCAGGATTGCGAGGGAGCGGCGGGCCTTTTCGAGAATCTGCCCGGAGGCAATCGCGTCGTTCTTTCCGCTTTCCTGGACGTAGGCCTTGATTTCCTTTAGAGTCTTTTTGTAGCTTTCCTTGCCAACGCGGGTTTTCAGGGAGTCGGTGTCCACCGCAATCCCAGGGAAGAGTGAGCGCAGGTAGAGGTATTCCCCTGTGGAGATGCCGCAGTACCAGTGTCTTCTATCGCGTGAAGTAAACATCTGGGCGTCAATGTATTGCACCGCGTCGTGGAATACGCTCACCCAGTCCGCTCCGCGAGGAAGAAGCCCCTCGGAGCGAAGAAGCGCGAGCCTTTCCAGCACCACGGCCGTGAGAGCCGCGGAGGAGCTCATTCCGCTGAACCAGCCGAAGCCTCCGTCAGAGTTACGGCACTCCAGAAGTGCATCGATGCACTCCATTGTGTCCCCTTCGCCGCTAACCGCCCTCACGTAGAGCACTTCGCTAAGGTTAAGGACATTCTTGGAGCTGATTTCACTCTTCCCGGCGAGCACTTCGTCCAACATCTCGCTGATGCTTACCTCTTTCTGAAGGGCGCCGAAAGCCGTAGTGTTCACAAACTGCTTTTTCAAGTTCTCTATGAGAGCATCCTTGTCCATACCGTCGCGGTAGAGAGCGGAATGGGCCTCGGTGAGCCGCTGTTTTCCTTCAAGAACCGGGACTCTTACAAGAAGGGCGTCGCTTAGCGCCGTTCCCTTGCTGTCGGAGCCTCTGAAAACGGCTTTGAAACTCAGCGTCGCCTTGCCGCGGGAGTAGGACTGCATATTCTCCGCCTCGGGGGCATAGATTGAAAATTCCTTCGTCACTGCCTTTCCCGCTTCGAGAGTGAGCGGGCAGCTCTGGACAAGAACGGCCTGGGCTCTCTCGTTATAGAGGTCGGCGTCCCCGTCATAAATGTAGACTGTGAGTGTGCCTGAAACTGCCTTGTCGCTGTTGTTGGAAATTGAAGGGCGGAAAGCGTAGCGGTCGCCTCCGTAAAGAAGCGAAGGCTCGTGGACTGTTATTGTAACAGGCTGACTTACAGTGAACTCGCTGCGGGAAGTCGCGTTGCGGAACTCTTTGTCGTGGGCGAAAAGCGCGAGGATGTATGTGGAGAGGCGGTCGGAGGTCGTGAATGTGACTTCGGCCGTGCCGTCCTCTGCGGTGCGGACAAAAGGCTGGAATGAGAGCGTGGTCTGGAAATCCTGACGCACCTTCACTGTCCCCTGGGCGCTTTCTTCCTCTCCTGAGGCGCTTGCAGGGGCGCTTTCCAGCGCTACAGAGCTGTTCATAACCGCCATATCGTCGGCAGACTCCTCGCTCATAAGGGAGGCCGTCGCGATGTTTGCAGACTTACTCATACGAGCCTTTATCGGGGAGGCGAGGCCGTAGTTCAAGTATCCTGCGCGGGACGAAAAGTCGCAGCCTTCCGCAGTTTCGGAAGACACATTTATGCTCCGCATTTGTGGTCTCACGGCGCTCCAGCTGTTCGGACGGATGTCCTCGGAGGACTTGTCAAAGACAGCCGCAAGAATCTCAGAGGCCTTCTGTGAAGAGACCCTCACAGTGTACTGAGTGCCCGGGAGGCAGGACGAAGAGAATGTGCTCACTGAAAGCGGCAGGCAGTAGCTGCTTTCGGAGCGGGCGAACTCGTGGTCGAAGCTGCGGTAGCGTCCGTCCTTGAAGTATTCAATCCTAAGGAGCACTTTGTCGCTCCACTGCGAAGAGTAGTCCCAGGCGAGTTTCCTAAGAGATCCGCTCTTTCCGGCCACTCCGTCCAGTTCAACCCGCTCGTTCATAAGAAGATGTCCGTTGAGGTCAAAAAGCAGTGCGTTAGCCCAGAGGGCGCCTCTGCCCGCGCCGAAAAGAACCCCGATCCGGCCCTCGGAGTCAATGACTTTGAAGACGTTCTCCACCTCAGCCCCGAGATGGGTGTCGCTCCCGGAGAGTTTCAAAAGGGAATAGGTGAATTTTCTTTCAACGCTGTGAGGCTTGCCGTCGGAGGCGGTGTATTCAAGCGTCTTGGTAAATTCGACGCTGTATAGCCCTGAGGAGAGGGCGGAGAAATCAAGGCTGAGAGTCTTTCCGCTGCCGACTTTCCCGCTTCTAAGAGCCTTTGCAGCGGATTTTGCCGAAATGGAATTTTCACCGTTTGCAGTGGCGTCTTTTGCCTGAGCGCTTTCCCCGGAGACGTTCAAAGCTCCAGAGTAGAGCGTCCACCGGACGTCCCCGTCAAACTCCTTCCCGTTGTCGGAAAGACGGACGGCAAACGAAGCCGTCTCGCCCCGAAGGATTGCGCTCGCATTCCTTGAGGCCTGTATCCAATAGTGGAACCCAACTGCAGAATCGTCGTCCCCGAGGCTGAAGCTGCCCTCGGCCTTTTCAGAGAGTTCGGCCTCGACACAGAAATCTTCGCTGACCCTTATCCATTTTGAAAATTCGAGGCTCTGACCCGCTCCGTCGGTGATTTTGACGGTGACGGTGTACTGAGACCAGTCTGAGGAGGTGGCAACAGGAATGCTGAAGCGGCCCTCGTCGTTAAGAGAGAGAACCCCGCTCTGAAGGGTCTTGTCCCAACTTTTTACCGTGTACTCGGCAGAGGCGTCGCCGAGGCTGTTTCCGGCGTAACTTACAACCTGTCCGCCCACAGGGACGGTCTGCCCCGGGAAATATTTGACTCTGTCGGAGGAAAACTCCACGCTGAACTCGGGGAGGACGAACTCATCGAGAGTGAACCATTTGGCGTTGAGAGTCGATCCATTATATTCAATGCAGACCCGCCAGGTGCCGTTCCGGCGTCCTGAAGGGAGGGAAAATTCTCCTGCGAGGGAGCCGAACTCATTTGTGGAAAGCACAAGCGTGCCGACCTCGTTCCCCTCCGCATCAAGAAGGCGTGCAGTAGCGCTCTGCCCCCCAGGGAGAGTTTCCATCCTCCCGGTGCGGAAGTCCTTGTAGAGAACTGCCTTGAAATGCAGAGTCTCGCCGGGGCGGTAGGCCGAGCGGTCGGTGAGAAGGAGTGCCTGAGCCGAAATCTTTTCAGTGGATGCGGAGGTGGAGTAGCTGTAAAGGCGGAGCGTTTCGGAGTTTCTTTCCAGGCCCTTGCTGTCAGAGAGAGAGCAGACAATGTTGCAGCGGCCCTTCGCCTCTGAAATTACTTTCTGAACCTCGGAGTCCAGAAGCGTCGCTCCACAGAGGTTTATGTCTTTTTCCAGCAGAGCCGTGCCGTTCCAGGAGGAGATGCTAAGATGAACCTTTCCCACAGGGCGTCCGCTCAGCCTCTCGGCCGCATAAAGAAGCCAGCCCTCGCTGCTGCGGTTCATCGAAAGCGCAAGACTGTGGCGGGAAAGGCAGCAACTCTGCTGTATCTTGTCCTTCCCGGTGAGCTTTTCAGCGGCGCTTGCCCCCGGGTTCTTTGCCGAAAAGACCGCAAGATATTCTCCGTCAGGGAGTTCGGGGAGGGTAGTGCGGAGAGTGTCTGGAGCATAGAAGCTGCGGGCCCCGTTCTCGAGAACCTTCGAGAAAACCGGAACATCCTTCTTCGTAAGTTTTTTTTCATCAAGGTCTTCGCCCTTATAGAGGGAAACTGTGACGCCCGGAAGGTTCCGTAGGCTCACGGTGATCTCGTTCCCCTTCACTTCGGCGCTGAGGCTGCTGCTCTCCAGAGTTTCAATCATATCCTTTGCCGCGTCCTCGCCCTCAAGAATGAGAGCCTCCTCGCCGCTATAGGCCTTCTGTTCCTTCAGAAGTGCCTCGCAAGAGGCTTTGAACTCGCGGTATTCTTCAGATTTCGCGCCTTTTGCCTCAAGAGCGGAAAAACGCGAGGAGAGTGAATATAATTTTGCAAGAGTGGCGGTTGCGCGGCCTTCATATTTTTTGATGTAGGCGGAGTAGTCAGAGCAGTAGCTCCGGGTGAGCACCCACAGCTCCTGCAGGGCAAGAACCGGATAACCCCCGTTGGAGGAGGAGGCGAAATTATTTTTCAAAAGAGCCTCTATCTTAGCGTAATCCTTTGAATTATAAAGACTTTCGCTCAGTGCCATTTTAAGAAGCAAGTAGTCGTAGTCGCAGCCAATATGCCCATGGAGCACCTGGCTCTTAAAGCCGACGGGGAGGTTTTCCCAGAAGTCCGTGCTGCGTGAACTGCGGAGTTTCTTCTCCCATTTTAAGAGAAACTCCTCTGCAGAAGAGGCGTCGTAGGGGGTGACACCGACGCCGGCAGAGAAGAGAATGACCGGGTCGCCGTAGGAAGTAAATTCCTCGTTCATCGCCGCGGTGAGGGAATCGCGAAGTTTCCAGTTGCGGCTGCTCTCCGCGCTCACTTCCCGGATGGAGGCGAGATAGTAGTCGTAGTTGAGGCCTTTTGCCCGTGCCTTGGTTTTCAGTTTCTTGAGAACGGAAACGGTCGTCTGGGGCAGGTCGCTTTCCACCGCCTTGTCGTATTCTTTCCAAAGGCGGTCAATTTCACTGCGGTTCACATTTGCGCCGGAGCAGGAAACTCCAAGTCCAGCCGAGAGCAGAAGGGTCAGTATGGTCATAGTCAAGGTTTTTATTTGTGTTGTCATAATTTATACATTTTTATCTATTAGTAGGGTCCGCTTTTTATTTGGCCCGTAAAGCCTCTGATACAACATAAGTACTCCCTCCTATATATATAAGAGGGCGGGCAAGTTCACGGGACAACTTTCGAGCCATCGCGACAGCTTCAGCAACATCCGGGCACACCAGAGCGTCCTCCGCAGGTCCCGAGAAAGCCTCCCGGGCCTTTTCTGCGGGCAGTGCGCGCGAACCCTTGGCGTTGGTGAAAATAACTTTCGCCCCCCGGGGGATCATCCTCACGACCGCCCCGTAGTCCTTGTCCGCAACGCTTCCGTAAACCATAATGAGCTGGTACCCCTCTTCCCGCATCATTCTTTCCAGCTGCGAGAAATTATACCTGAGTCCGTGCTCATTATGTCCTATGTCTATGATAGTGAGGGGCTTGTCCGAAATCTTCTCCCACCTGCCGTGAAATCCGGCCCTCTCGGCGGTGTGCTTGAGGGCGTCGAAAACGGCGGGACTAAGTGCATCCCCCTCCAATTCTTCATATTTCCTGAGCACGGAAAGAGCGGCAAGCGCGGTCCGAAGGTTTTTCCTCTGGTAGCAGCCCTGAAGGTCCATCGCTGAAAGGATGGTTTCAAAGTCGCCGGAGGAAATGCCGAGGCTCATCTCGTTTTCCCCCTCCTCATCCGTCCAAGCGAAATCCCTGTCGGCAAAAAAGAGTGGAGAGCCCGTCTCTGCGGCCTTTGCCCTGAACACCGGGGCGGTCTCGGGGGAACTTTCGCCCACTACGGCCGGAACTCCGCTTTTTATTATCCCTGCCTTCTCGCCCGCAATCTCGGGGAGAGTGTTTCCGAGAATGTTGCAGTGGTCAAGGCCGATGTTGGTGATGACGCTAAGAGACGGACGGATTACATTAGTGCTGTCGAGCCGCCCGCCGAGCCCGGTCTCTATGACCGCGAAATCCACCCCCGCCTTGGCGAACCACCAGAAGGCCATCGAAGTGGTAATCTCAAAAAACGACAGCCCGAGTTCATCGAAAGTCGGCCACCACTTTGTGCAAAATTCCCACACATCTTCGCGTGGGATAAGCCGTACGGTGGTCGCCCCGGAGCCTTCACCGGAAGTTTCTTCCAAAGCGCCTGCAGCCCCCGCGCCCTCTATAACTCTTGCCCGCTCCCTGAAATCCAACAGGTGAGGGGAGGTGTAAAGGGCTGTGCGATAGCCCATTGCGGCAAGAGATGCGGCGAGCATATTGCAGACCGAACCTTTCCCGTTGGTGCCGGCAACGTGAATGGTGCGGAATTTCGCGTGAGGAAAACCGAGCCGCGAGTCAAACTCTCTCATCGCCTCAAGTCCCGGGTGATACGCCACTCCGCCCACCGTCTGGTAGGAGGGGAAGCGAACAAAAAGCCGCTCAATCAGAGCGTTATATTCTTTGTCACTGAATTTCGTTTCCATAATAAATTCTCATCGTCGGGCACTCTCAATACGCCTCGACAACAGAACGCAAAATTAACAATTTAAACCGTATCTTGGTCCTGAAGTAAGAGACTTAATAAAAAAGAAAAGAGGGTGACCCGAAAGTCATCCTCTTAGTGCGTGGGAAAGAGGTTGAATAAAAAGATGAGATACAAGGCTCTCGACGAAGCCCAGGCGCTGGAGCGCCGTGCGGAGTCTTTGAAGGGGGAGGCTTGTGTTGATAGGGAAGATGGAGCACGACTTCCCCTACAGAGGGGACGGGAGGGGTGTATACAAAGGTGAGGATTTGGGAGAGGAGAACAACGCAGTAGATCGCTTTTTATTCGGCCTCTTTGACAATCTCAATAGTTGTAGTACTCTCAACACGATGCACGCCTCCGTCAGGCACCGACTTCAGCTTCCCGCTGCAGGCGATGTTGGACATAGCGCGGTAGCGGATGTAGAGCATATCCTGAGTGTCGTGCTTGAGAGTATATTTGACAGAGATCGGAAGCTCAGTCGTTTTCTCCTGGGCGTGGGTGTAGCTGACGATGTGTCTCTGCCCGTCGGAATCGGCAACAGCTTTTGTCGTGACCTCTCCCATCGGCTCCCAGCCCTCTCCGTCGAGCACTTCGAGCGTCCAGTATTTAAGTCCGCCGTTGCTTGCGTAGAACGCCGTGTTGAAATTCAGAACTGAACCTGCCGGATACGGGGTCTTTTCCAGATCCACGCTGAACAGCCAGCAGTCTTCCTCCTGACCTCCGGTGATGTTCGGACGGCCGAAAATGTCAAGTCTGCGGAGGATGTGTTTGTTCTTCTTCTCCTCGTCAGGGTCGTCGAACTTGGACTTGTCGGTGCTGACGTATGTGAGCATTCCGGCGCCCACGGTGGATGCGACATAATGTCCTCCGTCGCCCTCGGTGTATTCCACGTCCGATTTGTACAGGCCGCTTTCCGCATCTGTGTCGTTAGGCTCCTCTTTCCCGGTGAAAGTCGGGCCGTTAACTTCCGCTGTCCAGGCGTTGAATATCCATTTCACGAGCATCTGCCCCTGGTCCTGCACATCGGTGACGATGACTAAGGTGCCGTGCTCGGCTGTGTAGAAAGCGTAACCGGTGACTTTGACCGTGTGCCCGTTGAGGTATTTGAAATTGAATTTCCTTGCAGGATGGAAAGCTGAAACTACGGTGTTTCCGATTACTATCTCATAAACGCCCGGATACTCCTTGTCCGAGCCCACGACTCCGGTGAAGCACACAAGGGTAGAAACCCTGCTGGTGTAGTCGTCGATGCTTTCCGTTATGTCCACAGGCTCAGGGGCCACGTAGTCGCTCCTGACCACATTGGATGTGTCGGTCTTGGAGAGAATCCTGTAGCCGTCAACATAGCTCTTTATGCCCTTGAGCGTTGCTTTCTGCCCGATTTCGAGGTCGGCGTCAGTGCCGGCGAATCCTTTTCCGTCAGTTATGAATTTGAACTCTTTCGTTTCCGCAATTACGGTGGCGTTGAGAACGCAGAGGGTGTCTCCGTCCGGGGCTGCGCCGATTTCGTCAAGAGTTATTTCCCTGGCATTCTCGTAGCGGTCAACCTCAGGAGCCGGAGAGACCGGGTTGTCCTTCTGGCAACCTGCGGATGCAAAAAGGGCAAGGAGAGCCGCTGCAATGGATAGTTTCTTATTCACTTCTTCGTGTCGTGTGTTGAGTGTGGATTAAAGATTTTAGCCAAAAATGGCAAACAAACTTACAAATGTATTGATTTTTCCCGAATTGGCAATTAATTATTTCGGGAAATCGGCTATTTGGTTGAGTATATGTCAATCTCGACGCCGTCAAGGCGGTGGGTTCCGCCGTCAGGAGTGTTCTTGACGTTGCCGTTGCAGGTTACATTCGCCCCCGCGCGGTATCTTATCTGAAGCGGAGTCCTGAGCGTTGAGCCGAGACGGTGATCGGCTGCAAATTCCACAACCTTGCCTCCGAGCTGGATGCAGTTGTAGGTGAAGGTCTCGCCGTCGGCTTCGCTCGTCTGGGTCTTTCTCATCGGCACCCAGACTCCGTTTTCAAGGATTTCGAGCGCCCAGTATCTCATACTCCCGTCGGTCGCGCGGGCTTTCATCGTGAACGAAACTTCACTTCCTGCAGCGTACTCCTTTTTGAGAGGGACGGTGAAAAGCCAGTAGTCTCCCTTGTAAACTCCGGTCACCGTAGGTTTCCCCGAGGAGCCGATTTTGCGGAGGAACCAATTCTTCGTGTCAATTGCGGTCTTGTCAACGCTGACGTAGGTTATCCTCGCGTCCGATGTAGTGGCTTTTACATATTTCCCGTCGTCTCCTGCGGTCTTGACGTTGGCGGATGTATAGACATTTTTCTCGGACGGAGTCGTTGTGCCGGTGAAGGTAGGGCCGTCCGTGTCGCGGCTCTCCTCGCTGAATTTCCACTCTGCCACGGCGTCTCCCTTTCCGATGTCCTCGACAGCGGTAGCCACAATGTAGAGACCGTAGGTGACCGTGTAGAAGGTGTAGCCTGTGACTTTGACCTTGTGAGCGTTGAGGTCTGAGAAGCCCATCTCGCGGGTAGGGTGGAGGATGTGGACCGGGGTTTCGTCAACCGTCACGGTGACAATGTCGCCCTCCGGTCCTGCAATTCCGCTCAGACTGACATACTGCGGAGTCCAGTAGTTGAATTCGTCGATGCCTTCGGTGATGTCGGAAGGAAGAGAGGAGGGGTAGTCGCTGTCGGTTTCGTCGTAAACTTCGCTGTCAAGAATGATGACGTGGCCGGTGTAGACGCTCACATCGCCCCTTCTTCCCTTTATCGTCGCTTTCCTGCCCACGGCAATCTCGGCGTCGGTCACTCCGAAATCCTCTCCGTCCCAGATGAGGCGGTATTTGGATGAGGAAGCGACAACGTGAACGTTCCTGACGCAGATCGCTTCTCCTTCACTGAATCTTTCGATGTCTTCGAGAGTGGTTTCTTTCGCGTTTTCATAGCGGTCAGAGGGCTCCTTAGCCGGCGTGTGTTTGAGGTTGCATCCGGTTGAGGCCGCAAGGGCAAGGAGAACCGCAGCAACAGTCAGAACTTTTCTCATATTTATGTAGTTTTCGAGTGTTATCTTTGGTTGCAGAACCCTCAGGAGGGGGCGCTGCTCTGCAAATATAACAATATAGTTTCATATATGCAAATTTAGGAGGTTAACTATATGCAAAAAGAGGATGACCCAGCCGGGTCACCCTCTTTTAATTGAGTCCTATGCTCAGATTATTTCTGCTCGTAGGTGATGTCGATGGTTGGACCGACATCGAGACGCTGCCAACCAGTTCCAAGACCAGTCTGATATGTGATGTTGGCCTTGTGGTTTGATGTTGACCTATACCTGATCTGGAGGCTCCCGCTGACTGCGGAAACTAAAGAATAGGTCGCTTCAATGGCGTCTGCCTTATCGTTGCTCTGGGCGAAATTGTATGTAACTTCTTCCGGATTGGCTCCATCTTTGTCAGTTATGGTTTCTGTTTTTGTACTTGACATCGGAACCCATTCGCCGCCATCATAGATCTCGAGAATCCAATATTTCATTCCGCCGCCGCTGGAATGAGTAGTGGCTTTGAATTCAATCTTTGAGCCGGCCGGATAACTCTTGTCAAGTGTTACATTAAACAGCCAGTAGTCTCCCTTCCAACCGCCGATGGTATTTGGCTGACCGTTTGCCGTCAGTCTTCTTTGTGCGCCTGATCCTTTGGAGATAGCAATATTAGTTTTGTCAACATTGACATATGTTATCCTTGCATTGCCCGTGCTGGCTGCGACGTATTTTCCTCCGTCTCCTTCTTTCAAATTTGCAGCAGTCTCTGCAAATGTCTCGTTGTATTCGTCCAACTTGTCAGCGGAGAACACCCACTCGGCAAGGCGCTCGGTGACTGGCGGAAGACCTTCGTCCTCGACTTTTGTCGCAACGCCGATGAGGCCGATCTTGTCACGGCCGTCGTAAACGTATGCGGTGACTGTTACGTCGTGGCCCTTGAGGGATGCAAATCCGAGAGACTCAAGCGGATGGATGAAGCGGACGCTCCTGTCTTCGCTCACTGCGAGGGTGATGATTTTGTCGCCGTCCTTTTCAACCGCTGTGACATTTCCGCTCACGGTGACAAGGGTAGGGGCCTCATTCGTGTAGGTGTCGATTCCCTCGGTGATGTCAACAGCCTCCGGAGCCTTGTAGTCGCTCTCGGTGACGTCATAGACGTCGCAGTCTGTGATGGCTACGTAGTCGATATACTGTGAGAAGCCGCTGCGCACTCCCTTGATTGTGGCTTTCTTGCCAATCTGGAGGTCGGCGGTGGTGGCTCCGATGTCGGTGCCGTCGTGGATGATCTTGAAACTTGTAGTGGCTGCAATTACGTTCACGTTCTTGACGCAGACCTGTGTGCCTTCCTTGAGGGCGTCAATCTTGGCGAGAGTGGTCTCGACTGCGTCAGCGTAGCGGTCTGTCGGAGTCGGATCCACCGGAGTTGTCGGCTCGGTCTTCTGGCAGCCCACGCCTGCAATGAGGGCGAGAAGAGCTGCCGCGATGGTTAATGTTCTTTTCATATTTATGTGTGTTTTATTGTGTGTGTCCAGTTTTGCTGAAAGGAAAATCCTTTCTGAGAGGAAATCCAACTTCCAAAGTTACTGTTTTTTTCTCTATCTGCAATCATCCTCGCAAGTTTTCCCCTGGTCCTATTCCCCGCTTTCAACGAAGAAATCGCACCAGATCGGGAAATGGTCGGAAAGAAAAGCCGTTCCGTAGGAGGCGGTGTCCACCACCCGGTAGGTGAGCGGGGTTGCGTTCAAGTAGTAGATATGGTCCAGGCGGGTCCACCGGGACGAATCCGTGTAGAACCCGTTGTAGGTGGGCTTGTCCTCGGTGGAAGTGGCCCCGGTGCGGGCTAGAGGGAGATATTTGTTCAGCTCTGAAAGGCGGCTGTCGCTCTCGTCGCAGTTGAGGTCTCCAGCGAAAAAGAGTTTCATCGCTGATTTGCTCTTTCCCGAAGCGGTCTCGTCGCCGATTATCTTTTTAATCTGCTCCACATTCACTTTGGCGTTGTCGGCAATCACGTCGCCCTTGCTCGGAGTGACAAAGTGGGTGTCGAAAAGATAAAGAGGGTCGGAGACTCCCTGAAGTTTAACCCTAAGCCACAGAGTGACTTTTTTCGTCTGGGTCCCGTCGCTCGGAGACATAACGTCCGGGGTGGAACTTAGGTAGAACCTGCCCCAGCCGCCCATCTCGAACTTGTCCTTTGCGAGCATAATGACCTGCCGGGCGCCGTTGTAGAGAAATACATTCTCGGTGCACGACTCCTTTTCTCCGTCCTTGAGGACGCTGTCGATGGCGAAAAAGTAGAACAGGTATTTGTCCGAAAGGGCAGCCTGAAGGTCGTCAAGCTGTTCCTGGCGGCACTCCTGCATAAGGACTATGTCGGGAGAGATGGCGTTGAACATCTTGATTACAGGGGCCTTCCGCACAGTTGTCCATTCGTGCCCGGTTTCGTCCGTGCTCCCGTCAGACTTTCCGCCGACCCTAAGATTAAAGGACATAACTCTAACCTGCACGCCCTTTACGTCCTCTTTCGCCCCCTGGCGGACCGTAACTGTGACATCATCCATCCCGCCTGAGGAGAGAGTAAGCTTTCCTTCGCGGGGGGAAGAGTCGTAGTTCGCGGAAAGAGAGATGGAAAATTTGAAATTTCCGCTGCCTTTTGAGGCCGAGGCGCTGAGCCATCCTCCGTCGCTTTCGACCGAAAGTGTCCACTGAAGAGTGGATTCAATCCTAAGGCTCATTTTCGCGCTTTCGCTGCTGAAGTCAAGGCTTGAAACGGGTTCGCCTTCTGTGGAAACGATCCGGAGAATTGCGGTGTCCTCTCCACCGGCAGCGGTGCTGTCTTTCCCGCAGGAAGACAGCACCACGCCCAGAAGAGGAATGAGGAGTAAACTCTTGAGGATTTTTCTCATTCGTTGATTCAGTTTCTTAAGATTTACCTGTCGTAGGCAATCACAATCTTAGGACTGCCCTCAAGACGGTGCCAGCCGGTACCCATCTTGGTCTGGTATGCGTCGGCAGCGGTGAAGTTGGCTGCCGCGCGGTACCTTATCTGAAGATTTTCGCTTGCAGGGGCCGTGAGAGTGTAGCTTACGTCCATAGAGTCACTTGAGTTGTTGCTCTGGGCAAAATTGTATGTGACGGTCTTTGTCGTATTGCCGTTTGCACTTGTGATTTCCTCGGTGACTGTTTCCTTCATCGGAAGCCAGCTGCCGCCTTCCAGAATCTCGAGTACCCAGTACTTCAGACCGCTTCCGCTGGCCTTTGTCGTCATTGTCAGAGTGAGGGTTGAGCCGGCAGCGTAGGTCTTGCTGAGATTGACGTCGAACAGCCAGTAGTCGCCTTCCCATCCGCCGTTGGTGTTAGGAGCTCCGCCGGCGGTGAGCCTGCGGGCAGGGCAGTTCGTGCCGCCTCCGGACAGGGATGTCTTGTCAACATTGACATACTTGATCTTTGCATCGCCGGTGTTTGCGGCAATGTACTTGTCTCCATCGCCTGCTTTCTTGTCGGTGTCGGAGATTTTGGTTTCGGTGTTTCCTGTGAATGTAGCCGCATTTTCCGCAATGTGGTCAGCAAACTTCCACTGAGCGACGACATCCTGTGCCCTTGTCATACCTTCATCTTCCACGGCGGCGGCAAGCAGCACTACGGTAGAGTCGCTGTCGCGGAATGCGAAGCCGTCGATGAGCACCTTGTGGTTGGTGAGCTTCGAGAACTTGAAGTCGGTGTCGGGGTAAATCACAGAAAGTTCATTTTCCTGTTCTTCGACTGAGATTACGACGCTTTCCTCTCCCGGAACCTGGGCGATGCCTTCCACTTTGACATATTTTCCGTTGTCAGCGGCGTCAAAAGCGTCCAGAGTGGCGGTGATGTTCTCTGCGGTGAACGTGTAGGAGTCTCCCGCAGCAGGGTCGAGAACATCGGCGCTGCTGATGAGGGTGATGCCGTAAACCACAGTCTTAATTCCCTTCACAGTGGCCTTCTCCTCAAGGGAAAGAGGGGCGTCAGTGAGTGCGAAGCCGTCTCCGTCGGTGATGAGAAGGTATTTCGATGTCTCAAGGATGGCGGTCGCGTTGTCGATGCTGACCGTGGAGCTGTCCTTCGCGTTCGCGATGGTCTCGAGAGTGTAGGCCGGGGCGCCCTTGTAGCGGTCGCCGGCCTGGGAAATCGTGAGAGTGGCCTTGCTGGAGAGGCGGGTGCCGCCGAGGACGATCTTTCCTTCGCGAGGAAAGTCAACTTCGTCTCCGTCAAGGTTGTCGGAGATGCTGATTGTGACGAGGGTTTCTCCCGCGCCGCCCGAAAGTGGCGAAACGGTGACCCAGTCAGGGTATTCGGTGATGGTCCACTCTCCGTCGGAGATGACGCTCAGAGTCGCGTCATCCACATCCGTCGCGCTGACTTCGAGGGTCTGGAAGTCGATGAGTGTGGCCTTGGCAACGCCGCCCTGCTCCTTCTGGCACGAAGAAAGCGCCGCAAGGAGAGCGAGGGATGCTGCCGCTATGCTCAATATCTTTTTCATTGTCATAAATTTTCGCAAAAATACAAATTAGAAATCAAGACCGTCGTCCCAACCGGGGTTCTGGGTGAGATTGCGGTTGAGCGAGCGCTCGTTGATAGGAACAGGGTAGAGGTAGTCGCGGACTTCGTCGAACACGTGCGGAATCCCGCTGACTGCGTCGATGTAGCCTGAGTCTCCGTTTGTGAGTACCATATCCTTGTCTTCACCCACTTCAAACACATACTTTGCGCTTGTCGTCGGCTTGGAACCCTTGTAGAGGCAGTACTCTTTCACTCCGTCCCCGTCCAGGTCAAATTCTCCGAGGCTCGGGAAATAAACTCCGTAGAAGTTCTGCGCAAGGCACTGGCCCTCTTTCCACCTCATAAGGTCGAGGTAGCGCATATTGCCTTCCTGAACGAGCTCGATTGTCCTTTCGCGGCGAATTTCGAGGATGACTCCCTTGTTCGCTCCGGTGACGTTGACATATCCGCCTTCCGCGCCGCTGAGGTACGGGTCAGGGTTGGCGTTCGCAGTTGCGAGATTGATGTTAGGCATACCGACTCTGTCGCGGATGAGTTTCACGCTCTTGTCGAGGTCGGCCTGGGTGAGGGTGCCGAGCTCTGCCTTCGCCTCCGCGTAGATGAGGAGGATTTCGGCGTAGCGGATAACCGGCATATCGTTGTAGGAACGGTCCGCGCTGTCTGCATCGGCGTCTGCATCCATCAGGTATTTGATTGTCTGATATGCGGTTACGCTGCTGGTGTAGTCCGGGCCGTCAAGCGTAGAGACGCTCTTTCCGGGACGAATGTAACCCGGGGTGCGCATTGTCTGAGATAGGCGCGGGTCCCTGTCCTTCGTCTCCTCGGTGAAAGTCATAGTCTTCCAGCCGGGCTGGTCGGTGAAGCGGGATCCGTCCTTCATAAGGTAGGAGTTGACGAATTTCTTCGTGAACCCGGCACGGCCCTTCGCGCTCTGGATTCCGTAGCAGGTGGCGTCGTGGAAGAGGTTGAGCGACTTGTCGTAGTCGACGGCAAGAATGGTCTCGCCCTCGATGGCGTCGGTGGACTTGAAGTAGTTCACATAGTCCTCAGAGGGCTTTCCTGTGGAATAGATGGAGTACTTTCCGCTGTCCATAATCTTCTGGGCCGCTTCAGCTGCAAGATTAAGATAGTAAGCGGCATCGTGACCCGAGCCTGTCGTGTCCTTGTACTCGTGGTACTTGCGGTAGGTTCCCTCGAAGAGACAGAAGCGTGCCTTGAGGGCGTATGCCGTGTATCTGTTGATGCGGTAGAGGGAAGAGCTCTCCGGAAGATGTACAATCGCGGAATCCACGTCCTCAATCATATGGGTGAGGACTATTTCACGGGAGTCGCGGGGAGCCTGGAGTTCGGCGTCATTGGATGCCATAACGTGGTCAATCCACGGATAGTCGCCGAAGATGCGGACCTTGGAGTAGTAGTACCAGGCGCGGAAGAACTTGGCCACGGCGGTGTATTCCGCCACAGCATCCTTGTCCTCGCAGCGCGGGGCATATTCGATGAGGGTGTTGATTTTTCTCAGCCAGGTGAAGTTCCATCCGCCGCCGCTGTTGGGAACGTTGCGGCTGTTTCCGCCCCTGATTAGGTCGGAAAGTGTGCTCTCGATGATTACGTCGCTCTGGTTGCGGTGGTATGAACCTCCGAAAGCCGTCTCGTAGAACGAGTTGGAGAACATCTTGAGGTCGGTCTCCGTCTCGAAGTAGGAGTCCACCGTGAGCTTTGACTCCGGAGTCTTGTTCAGCCAGTCGTCGCAGGAGGAGAGGCTGAAGGCTGCGCAGAGCAGAAGGAGGATATTCTTTATTGTGTTTTTCATCTTTTCTGTTTCTTTAAAATTGAACTCTACGCTTTAGAATGTGATTTCAACTCCGAACATGTGGGTCTTCTGCCACGGGTAGAAGCCGTTGCTGCCTGAGCTGTTGCTCGGGTATGCTGCCTCAGGGTCGATGTACTTGGTGACCTTCTTCAGAGGTGACCAGTAGCAGATGTTCTCTCCGGAGTAGTAAACCCTGAGTTTGTCGATGTGGATCTTGCGGGTCCATTTCTTGGGAAGGGTGTAACCCACAGCGAGGTTCTTGAAACGCAGATACTTGATGTTCTGGAGGTAGCGGGTGTTGGTCATGGTGAGCTCTCGGCCTGAGCCTACGCCTGCCACATATCCTCTCGGACGAGGGAAGTAGGCGTCAGGATTGTCCTCGCTCCAGACATTGTCCATAAAGTTCTTTGGAAGATAGGAAACGTAAGGACGGCAGTATGGGCCCCAGAATGCCATATTTTCGTATCCGGGGTACCAGTAGCGGTTGCCTGTTCCCTCGAAGGTGGCGCTTACGTCCACTCCGTACCAGTCGAATCCGAAGTTGAAGCCGTAGCGGAGCTTGGCGCGGGAGTTACCGATGATTTTGCGGTCGCCCGGGTTGTCCACTGTGTTGGAGCCGACGCTGATTTTTCCGTCGCCGTCAAGGTCGACATAGCGGAGGTCTCCGGCCTTCCATCCTCCGGTGAGGTAGGTGGAGCAGAATGACTGGTCAACCTTTGAGGTGTATTCGGCCGCTTCCTCGTCGGAGGCGAAGAGTCCGTCAACTACATATCCCCAGATTTCTCCGATTTCCTGGCCCACATAGTAGTCCTTTGCGAAGGAACGCTCAGGGTTGTCGTACTTGGTGATGTAGGTGCCGCTGTAGCTCATATTCGCTCCGATGTGGTAGTGGAAGGTGTCTCCGGCGAGTTTGAAGCCGTCTTTCCAGGTGCCCTGCATCTCGAATCCGCGGGTGCTCAGGTCGGCTGCGTTGGACTGAGGAGAATCTGCTCCGTAGGCTGCAGGAAGAGCCACTCCGTCGGTGAGCATTCCGGTGGTGTTGCGGATGAAGCCCTCGACGGTGTAGTCGAGCTTGCCTCCGAGGAAGGTGACGTCG
Organism: Flexilinea sp.; assembly: GCA_963589825.1. Lineage (GTDB taxonomy): Bacteria > Bacteroidota > Bacteroidia > Bacteroidales > UBA932 > Cryptobacteroides. Next base: position 39,392 of record CAVAMP010000007.1, read on the forward strand.
AGTCCGATATTGCCCTGTTTTGCCACCTCCCAGGTGAGGTCTGTGGCGTTAGGGCTTGAAAGGTAGGAGTATTTCGGAAGTGCCGTGCTCTCCTTGAAGGAGTAGGACAGGGACTTGATTCCGACCGTCTGAAGGTAGGCGTAGTTGGAAACGTTCTGGTTTCCGAGCTGTCCGTAGGATGCGCGCAGTTTGAGGTTGCTTACAATGCGTTTTGCAGGAGCGAAGAACGGCTCCTCGGAGATTCTCCATCCGATGGACCCTGAAGGGAAGAAGCCCCAGCGGTGTCCTTTCGCGAAGCGGGAGGTTCCGTCGTAACGGCCGGAAATCTCGAAGAGGTAACGCTCCTTGTAGTTGTAGTTCACTCTGCCGAAGATGCCCTGAAGGGCGTATGAACTCTGTCCTCCGGATACGCTCGTTATGACGTTTCCTGACTCGTCCTCACCCACGAGGTCGAGGTCGGAAAGGTTGCGGGTGATAAGGTTCTGGCCGCTTGCGGTGACGTCCTTCGAAGAGCGGGTCTCGAAGTTGTATCCGAGGGTGGCCGTGAGGTGGTGAGCTTCTGCGAAGGTGTTGTCGTAGGTGGCATACACGTTTGCGGAGTGGTAGTTCACCGTGTTCACAACCTCGCTCATCTTGTCGGCGTAGTTGCTGGCGTCGGAAAATTCGATTACCTCGTCAGGGTACTGCGAGTAGCTGAAGCCCGTGCGGCGGTAGGTGTTGCGGCTCTGGTAGGTCCTGTAGGTGTAGTTCGCCTTGATTTCAAGACCCTTAATCGGCTTGATGGTGAGCTCTGCGGTGTTGGTGAAGTCTGAACGGCGGCGGATGTTGACGTTGTTGTTTTCGCTCATCACGATGTGGCGGCCGTTGTTGACCTGGTAGTTGGTCCAGCTTGTCTTGTAAACCCAGGTCCCGTCAGGGTTCTGCGGGGTGAAGCAGGCAAGCGCGTGGCGCGAACCGGATGCGAACGTGTCCTCAGGATCGGTGATGCCGGAATAGGTGTAGTTCGTTCCGTAGTAGGTGGTGTTGTTGCTGAACTTCATCCATTTGTTGATTGGGAAGTCGATCTTCGCACGGAGATTATACTTCTGATAGATGTCAGGGTTAATCTTCATAACTCCCTGCTGACGGTCGTATGCACCTGAGACATAGTATTTTACGCCCTTCACGCCTCCGCTGAGGGAAACGCTGTGCTGCTGCACCGGATGGGTGTCGCTGTAGAGGTAGTGGTACCAGTCGAAGTTGCCGTAATAGACATACTGGTCACGTCCGTCGCGGTTCTGGATTGTGACCCACGGCCTCTCGGGGTTTTCGGTCTTGTCGTTCACGCGAAGAAGCAGCTGACGCATATCCTCGTCGTTGTATTTGACATATTTGTTTCCAGGGGAGTAGGCGCTCCAGAAGAGGTTGTTTACGTAAACTGACCAGTAACCGGTTGTCTCATAGTCTGTCGAGGTGGTGTTGGACTCCCAGCCCCAGCGGCCTGAGTAGCGGACCGTCGCTTTGCCGTCGGAGTCGCTTCCGGACTTGGTGGTGACGAGAATCACACCGAAGGCAGCCCTCGCTCCGTAGACCGCAGCCGCAGCCGCGTCCTTGATGACTGAGATTGAGGCCACGTCGTCGGCGTTCACCCTGTCGAGGTCTCCGATTGCGCCGTCAATGAGCACGATAGGCTCGGCGCCGTTGATGGAAGTATAGCCTCGGATGTTGATTTCAGGGGCGCTTCCCGGAGCACCGGCGGAGGTGGTGATGTTAAGACCCGGCACAGAACCCTGGAGCATTGTGGCGAGGGAGTGTGCAGGACGGTTTTCGAGGGACTCGGTGTCCACAGTTGAAATCGCACCGGTGAGGTTGACTTTTTTCTGCACGCCGTAACCCACGACCACGGTCTCGTTCAGCACGAGATTGTCCTCCTTGAGGACCACCTTGATGTTGTCCTGAGTAGAAGGGACCTGGACAGTCTGGGTGGCATAGCCGAGGATTGATACTGTGAGGGAAACGGTTCCGGAGGCTGGGACGCTGATGGAGAAGCTTCCGTCATCGCCGGTCATAACTCCGTTTGAAGTTCCCTCGACTATTACAGCGGCACCCGGCACTCCGACTGAAGTCTCGTCGAGCACGGTACCTTTGACTGTTCTCTGCTGTGCGGCGAGCGAAAAGGCTGCACCGACAAAGAGAAACGCTGTAATCAAGAGCTTGGTTATACGATTCATAAATGTTGGGATTAGTTGATTTTATATTTCTTGAGTATTTTCTTGAACTGTTTTTCTATGCTTTCGGCCCAGAGCCTGTAGCCGTATTCGTCGGGGTGCACTCCGTCAACGCTGTGGAGATGGCTTCCGTCCGAGGCTGAAGGGGTTATGAAATAGACATTGGGATATTTTTTCATAACTTCTGTCATAAGGGAGTCTGAAACCTGCCTTTTCTCGGCCTCCTCCTTTTCAACTCCGGTGCGGAAGTTTCGCTCTTCTCTTCGCAGGGTCCTCTGGAAGATTATCGGAATGTCGGGATGAGCACCGGCAACCCTGTCAATGAACGGAAGGAGCCTCTCGCGGATTGTCTTTGCGGAAGGGTTGGAGAACGCGTCAAGAAGAATCGCATCCACATCAGCCTCTGCAAGCACATCGGCGAAATAGTTTTGGAGCTTGCTGTGGCCGCTGCATCCAAGGCTCAGGAGCTGAATCCCGGTGTTGCGGGTGAGCTGCGCCGCGTAGGTCATTCCGCTGCGGGAGCAGCCTGCTCCGTGGGTGTAGGAAGAGCCGAAAACTGCAACGCGGTGTCTGAAAGGCGACGGGGCCGCTTCAATCCGGCTTCCCATTTCAATGCCGATTTCGAGTTTTTCCAGCACGGCATAAAGCGGAAGGTAGAGAAGGAACTCCTTTTCGGTGGGCTCCATCCCGCCTGCAAGCACTGTGGTGACGGTTTTTCCGTCCTTTGAGCTTACCCCCGCGTCTGCGAATGTCCATCCTCCCTTGCCGTCGGCGACATAGAGGTCATATCCGTAGGAGGCGATGGGGGCGGTGGAAGTTTTTCTCTGACGGTCTTCGTAGGTGGTGCGCACAGCGATTGAGGGGCTGTCGGAGCGGAAAACGAGGGCTATGCCGCTGCTTTGCCTCACAAGAAGATTCTCGTCGGGGTCGAAACCCTTGAAACGGACCGTGTCAATCCTGTGCCACGGATTGGGGGTGTCGGGAAAGAGCTTCCCGATTATGGTAAGGTTCTCGCCCGGGGTCCAGTCGTATTCCTTCGCGGGGAAGGAGGCAACGGGGCGCTTGAGAGTCTGCTTGTAGAGCACTTTGCCTTCTGCGGAGAGGATACGGACGGTGATCGTTGATTTTGACGATGAGGCTTTCGCGGAGAAACTGTGGTGGTTGGTCACCTTGTACTGCCCCGGAGCCACTCCGTTGGCGTTTTCCCAGGCAGGAAGATAGTAGGAAAGGTTGAAAAGCGGGTCTTCCCACTTTACTTTCTTCACTTTCAGCGGCTTTCCGCCTTCGAGGATTTCAACCGTTTCGCCCGGTTTCCACATCCAGTAGTTTACAAGTATGCGGTTCTTGAATTTTTCGTCAGCGTAGTCGGTCCTTTCCGGGAAGGCTGCAATCTGGGCGCGGATGCGCGGGTCGCTTGAGTAGCGCTCACGGACCGCGTTAAGGTCATAAACCCTCATAACCTTCTCCCCGTAAAGATGCGTCTGCCAGGAAGTCTGCTCGCCTTTTGAGGTGAATCGGACTTCAAGCACTCCTCCGTCCTCGCCTTCGATGCCAAGAAGAGGGTTAGGGGCGCTCTCCCACATATCTCCTGAGAATGCGCAGAGAACCTGATTGGTGAAAAGAGGCCATTTCTCGCTCACAATGTACTCTGAGCGGTGAAGGTGTCCGGAATATACCATAACGCTTCCGAAGCGTTCCAGAGCCTTTGAAAGGCGCGTCATCTGCTCCTCCGGGAAGGTCGTTTCAGCTCCGCCGTCCTTAAGAACGGGGCAGTGGGTGCAGAGAATGACTTTTTTGCCCTCCGGAACACTCTCGAGGTCCTTTTCAATCCACTCCATCTCCTCCGGGGTGAATCCGGCCTTGTAGTTGATTGAGCCTTTGGAGCCCACCGGCCACGGCTTTTTGTGGACAGTAGGGTCGTTGATGTAGATTATGTCGTCGGCAAAAATCCAGTGTTCGTCGCCGATTTCAACCGAGTAGTACTCGGGGCCGAGAACGGCGCGGTAGATGTGCCCGGCGTCGTAGTCGGTGTTGTCCGAAAGGACCGCGCAGTCGTTGTCGTGGTTGCCCGGGATGCTGTACATCGGAGTCTTGTCTCCGCCCCTGAGGAACTCATTGTAGGCGTCCTGGAGCCCGAAATTGAACTCATACCAGTATCTTTCGTGCGAAAGGTCGCCGAGGTTGAAGGCATAGACCGGCCCGTTCTTGGAGGCTTTCTCTGCAAGGGCGTTGAAAGCGGGCAGGGCCTTGCGGCGGAAGACTTCAATGTCAGGCTTGCGGGTGGAGCCGCAAAGGTGAACGTCCGTAAGGAAAAGCACGGTGTAGGAACTCTGATCCTGCCTTTGGAGACTGAAGTCGTGGGTCTCGTCGGAGGCGGAAGCCTTGTCGAGGGCGGCCCAGAACTCGGGCTTCACTCCGTCGGTGCTCCGGGGGACATATCCCGATGGGGGAGTTATGTACACAAGTCCGTACGCCTTGTCGCTTTCGAGAGCGTAGGCTCCGTCGGCTCCTGTGAGGACAATGTTCTTCCCGTCCGTAACCTTCACTCCTTCAACGGGTTCACTTCCGCAGAGGACCCGGCCCCGAAGAACGGAGTCAGCCCACATCTGCTGGCCTGCCGCTCCAGAGAGGAGCAGCGCCGCCGAAGCGAGGAGCGATATGATTGTCTTTTTCTTCATTTCTATGGGCCCGGGGGCTACCCGGATTAACTTCTACAGAAGGTATTTTCCGCTGTCAGGGTCGAGGTAGAGCTTCGCAGAGGAGTGCCTGCGAAGGATGGTTGCAGGGCATTTCGCGGAAATCTCGCCGCAAACCGTAGCCTTCACTGCGTCAGCCTTTGTTGCGGCAGGCACCATACAGAAAAGGTGATCTGCATTGTAGAGGGTAGGGACAGTGAGGGTGATGGCATATTTCGGGACCTCATCGATGCTCTTGAAGCAGCCGTCGTGAACCTGCTGCATACGGCATTTCTCGTCAAGGTCCACTTTCTTAACAGGAAGCGGGTCGTTGAAATCGGCTACGTGCGGGTCGTTGAACGCGATGTGGCCGTTCTCGCCGATGCCCATACATACGATGTCAACGTGAACTTTGCCGAGGATTTCGGTGTAGCGGCGGATAGTCGCCTCGTGGTCGGCGCTTGTGCCGATGAGCTCAACGCTGGCAAAAGGCACTTTGTCGAAAATGCCCCTGCGGAGGAAATTGCCGAAGCCCTGCGGAGCGTCGTCAGGAAGGCCTACATATTCGTCCATATGCAGGGCGTGGATTCTTGTCCAGTCAATTCCCTCGGCTGCAACGAGAGAGGCGAGAAATTCGTTCTGCGAAGGTGCGGCGGCGAATATTATGTAGATTTCCTTTTTCTTTGAAAGAAGGTCCTTTATGCACGCAGCGGCGTCCTCCGCTGCGACTTTTCCCATCTCCTCGCGTGATGAGAAGATTTCAACTTTAAGCTTGTCAGCCTGTAATTCTTTGATTTTCATATTATTGTATTAGTCTCTAATTGTCCCCGTGAGGGGAGTGAGTTTCAATTTTCTCCTTTTGACTTCTGTCAGTTTTCAAAAATGACGCGGCCTCCGATGATGGTTTTCCTTATATTTATATTCTCGTCGAAGACAACGACATCGGCGTCCTTTCCTGCTTCAAGAGAGCCTTTGGAGGCGAAAACGCCCATAATCCGGGCAGGGTTCTCGGTCATCATCTTAACTGCCTCGGGAATGCTGCAGCCGGCAAGGCTGGTCATAGTGCGCACAAGGCGGTCGGTCGTTGCGACGCTTCCGGCGAAGGCGCTGCGGTCAAGAAGTTTTGCAACTCCGTCTTCCACAATCACTTCCTGCCCGTCGGCGAGGCCTCCAAGGACACTCGGCCCTTCCGGCATTCCGGCGGCTCTCATTGAGTCGGTGACAAGGCTGATTCGGTCAGTGCCCTTGATTTTAAGGACAAGGTGGAGAAGATCCTGGGGAACGTGGATGCCGTCAGCGATGATCTCGATGTTCATTCCGTCCTCGTAGTAGCCGAATTCAATCACGCCGGCATAGCGGTAGGCGTTGCGGCGGGAAATCGTGCTCATACAGGAGTAGAAGTGGGTCATCATTGTGGCGCCGGCCCTGAAGGCCTTCTCGCAGTCCCCGAATGTGGCGTCGGTGTGGCCGATTGAGGCTACGATGCCTCTTTTATGAAGTTCGGCGGCAAACTCGTCCGCTCCTTCAAGCTCCGGTGCGAAACTCCAGCGTGCGATTGCGGGGCAGCGGTCGAGGATTTCGAGATATTCCTCTTTCTTGGGGTTGCGAAGATAGCGAGGGTCCTGTGCTCCGGCATATTTCGGGCTGAAATAGGGGCCCTCAAGGTGCATTCCACCCAGCTGCGCGCCCTCCCTGTTGAGAGCCTTCGCCCTCTGATAGGTCTCGAAAGAGGCGAAAAGCAGCTCGTTCGTGCTGGTGAGGGTCGTAGGGTAGAGAAGGGTGGTGCCGTGGGTGGCGTGCATACGGGCCGCCGTAAGGAATGCCTCCACTGTGCCGTCCATAAAGTCGCATCCGCCGGCTCCGTGGGTGTGCATATCGATGAATCCCGGGCTCACGTAGTTTCCTCCGCAGTCCAGAGTCTCGGAATCCGAAGGAGCGCAGTCGGCGATTCCCTCTATTTTTCCGCCGTCAAGGATGAGGACTTTGCCCTCGAGAACTTTCCCCCCGGCGATTATTTTCCCGTTTATAAGTGATGTTTTCATTATCTGAGAGTGTATATCAGTGATGAGGCCGGATTATTTTTTAGTCCAGTGCTCAATCTTGTAACCGTAGACTGCGTAGAAAATCATATACGCGAAGCAAGGCAGCAGCAGCCAGTAGGCCCCCTGAAGTCCGATGCTGTCGGAAACATAGCCGTAAAGAAGCGGAACCACTGCGTTGCCGCAAAGCGCCATAACAAGAAGAGCCGAACCGAGGCTGGTCCATTTTCCGAGCCCGCGGATGGCAAGTGGCCATATACCCGCATAAATCAGAGAGTTAGGCACTCCCAGAAGCACGAGGCTCCAAATCGAAGCCTTAGGCGGCAGCAGGAGAACGAGCAGCGAAAGAATGAACCCTACGATGGTGCAGACCACGAGGGATTTCTGCTGACTTATATATTTAGGTATGAAAACCACTCCGAGAAGGTAACCCGCAAGGATGCAGCCGAGCGTGTAGGAAGGGAAAACTTTCGCCGCGGCGAAGTCGATTCCGAGGCTCTGTGCGTAGGAAATGATGGTGCTGACCGAAATCTGCTGGCTCCCCAGGTGACAGAAAAGCGCGAGCACGCCGAGCACAAGATATGGGTAGCTGAGGATTGAGCGGCGGTCGTTTGCGCTGTCGGAAGAGGAGTTTGCGCTGTTTGGGTTGATGTCCTGCATCGGGGACTTGTAGAAAAGCACTCCGAAGATAAACAGGAGCACCGCCAGAACGACGTAAGGGACAATCACTCCCTGAATCATCTGGTCGAGGGCGGCTTCCTTGGCGGCTCCCGTGAGCGTTCCCGCTTCAACGGCGTCCATAATGGCCTTGTCCTGAGGGCGGATTACGAGGGCTGCGAAAACAAGCGGCGCGAGGATGCCCGCAAGCTTGTTGCAGATGCCCATAATGCTGATTCTCTTCGCTGCGCTCTCATACGGGCCGATGATCGTGACGAACGGATTGGCGACGGACTGGAGGATTGAGAGCGAAGTTCCGATGGTGAAAAGCGCGAGAAGGAACAGACCGTAGGTCCTCGTGAGGGCTGCAGGCCAGAAAAGAAGCGCCCCCACTGCCATAATCCACAGTCCGATGGTAGCTCCCTTCTTGTAGCCGGTCTTTTTCAGAAGAAACGACGCGGGGATGGTCATCACGAGGTAGGCGATGTAGAAGGCGAAGGTCACCAGATAGGTCTGGACTCCGCTTTTGAGTTCGCAGGCGATTTTAAAATATGGAACCAGGATGGAGTTCACCCACGAAACGAGGCCGAAGACAAAAAACAGGGCTCCGAGCATCGCAAGGGAAAAGATGTAGCTCTTGCGGGAGTTGCCGTCCTGAGGGGTCGTATTTGCAGATATGCTCATAATTACGCAGTTATGATTGTCCGTTTGCCGGAAACCTCCCTCTGAGGGTATTTTGCGCCCGCAAGGGGATTTTCAGCGTTACAAAGTAAATGATTTCCCAAGAGCATAATGCACAAATAATCGTCAAGATTTCTTCAAAAATCGTCAGTAAAAATTCTTCTTATCTTCATTTTTGTTTACCTTTGCACCGCCGGTGGCTCTGCGCTGGGGAGGATTATGTGGGGGAAAATGTGCGCGTGGAGTCCTTCCTTTCGTTTTCAAAGTGCAAATTTTACAAAAACTGATACAAACGTATTCCCTTCCCGCGTATGAAAAATGACAATGTCGTTAAAATTTTGTTGCTGACAGACTTTTCCAGCGGTTACAGCCGCGACCTTCTGAGGGGGCTTGTGCGTTACGCAAAGACTCAGAAGGGCTGGGCGTTCTACCGTATGCCTATGTATTTCAGGATGTTGCACGGCGACAAGGAAATCATCCGCTGGGCGAAGAAGTGGAAGGTGGACGCGATTGTGGCCCAGATGAACGACATTGACGTGAAGGCGCTCTCATCGATGAAAATTCCCATAATCATCCAGAACTACAAGGACCGAATCCCCGGGGTCTGCAACCTCACGGGAGACTACCTGGGGACGGGGCGGATGGCTGCGGAATACTTCCTGGGCCTGGGGTACAAGTCATTCGCATACTACGGAATCCGGGAGTCGGTCTGGTCCAGGGAAAGGTATGAGGGGTATTCCGAGAGGCTCTCCGAAGGAGGGTTCAGCGTGCAGGCCTATTTCGAGAAAACGGGCAAGGGAGACAGCTGGGCGCAGGATTTCGAGGGAATAGGGGAGTGGCTTCGGAGCCTGCCGGAGAACACCGCCATTTTCTGCTGCGACGACCACTATGCGCTCCACGTGACGGAGACCTGCCAGCTTTGCGAAATCAGCGTCCCCGACACTCTCGCGGTGCTTGGGGTGGACAATGACGATATGATCTGCAACATTTCCAACCCGACGCTTTCTTCCATTGTGATTGACGCGCAGAACGGAGGGTATATGGCGGGGCGCACCATCGACGCCCTCATTTCCGGGGAGGTTTCGGCGCCTTCGAACATAATCCTGCCGCCGCTACAGGTGGTTTCTCGCGGCTCGACGAGGAAATATGCCGTGCAGGACAAGTATGTGCGGGAGGTAATCGCCTACATCGAGGATCATTATGCCGATTCCATCTCGGTTTCGGATCTGCTGGAGCTGGTTCCGCTTTCGCGAAGGGTTTTCGAGAGGCGGTTCAAGAACGACACGGGCACGACAATCTATCAGTTTCTGCAGAACTACCGCATCGGGAAGTTCGCCGCCCTGCTTCTCGGCAGCGACCGCTCGGTCGAGGACATTGCAATCTCCTGCGGCTTCGCCGACGCAAGAAATGTTTCAAGGGTCTTTTACTCCTATAAAGGTATGACCCCTACCGAATTTCGTAAACGAGGAGAATAACTGAAAGTAAAATTATGATGCCACAGGCGCAAGAGCGCCGTGCGAAGTCTTCGAAGGGGAGGGTTGTGAGATAGGGAAGATGGAGCACCACTTCCCCTACAGAGGGGACGGGAGGGGTGTATAAAAGATTTTGTAAGTTTTTTCGGTAAGATTGCAAATCTTTCCGGAAAACCTTACCTTTGCGGCCGATTTTAGTAGTTATAGTGTTTTAACCGCGGCCGGTGACGTCTTTTTGATGTTTTGTTCTGACGTTTTCTTGATGGTTATTGTGGGCCGCACAGCAGTTTTTTATGAAGTACTCTAGGGTATTCCGTCCCAAATTCTTCCATCTTTTTCAGAAGGGACGGTACAGCAGGGAGAGATTCGTCTCAGACCTCATCGCGGGAGTAATCGTGGGCATCATCGCCCTCCCGCTCGCAATCGCATTCGGAATCGCAAGTGGCGTGACGCCTCAGCAGGGGCTTATCACGGCGATAGTTGCAGGTTTCCTCGTTTCGGTTTTCGGAGGCTCGCGCTTCCTCATCGGCGGCCCGACCGGCGCATTCATCGTCATCGTCGCCGGAATCGTCTCCGAGTACGGAATGGCGGGGCTTACGATTGCCACAATTATGGCGGGCGTAATCCTCATCGCAATGGGCCTGTGCCGCCTCGGAACGATTTTCCACTTTATCCCGTACCCTATCGTGGTGGGTTTTACCAGCGGAATCGCCCTCACGATTTTCTCCACCCAGATGAAGGATTTCTTCGGCCTTACGGATGTAAGCGTACCGGCGGGGTTTGTCCCGGAGTGGATCTGCTATTTCCAGAATCTGGGCAATATAAATTGGCTTGAAACCGCGCTCAGCGTCGGATGCCTCCTGGTCATAATCCTTTGGAACCGCTTCGGAACCAAGAAGATCCCCGGTTCTCTCATCGCGCTTCTTCTCGGAACGGCTGTGTCCGTGTGCCTCAGCAAGTTCTGCGGAATTGAGTTCGCCACCATCGGCTCCAAATTCCCAGAGCTCGCGAACGGCCTTCCGATGCCCAAACCCACGATGCCGCATCTTACCTTCGACGATGTGAAGAACCTCGTCTCCCCGGCCTTTACAATTGCAATTCTCTGTGCCATAGAGAGTCTGCTTGCGGCTATGGTCGCTGACGGCGTGACGGGAAAGCAGCACGACTCCAACACCGAACTCATCGGCCAGGGCATCGCCAACATAATCACTCCGCTTTTCGGCGGCATCCCGGCAACTGGCGCCCTCGCCCGCACGATGGCCAGCATCAACAACGGCGCCCGTACCTCCGTCGCGGGAATTGTCCACGCGGTGGTCCTGCTCCTTATCTACCTCTTCCTGATGCCGTATGCGGTCTATATCCCGCTCGCCTGCCTCGCATCCATTCTTGTGATGGTGGCCTACAATATGAGCGAATGGAGGACTTTCCGCTACCTTCTAAAGGGTGACGCTCCGGAAGTCGCGGTGCTCCTCATAACCTTCTTTCTCACTGTCATAGTGGACCTTACGGTAGCAATCGAGGTGGGTGTGCTTCTTTCAATCGTTATGTTCGTGCGCCGAATGATGCAGACCTCAAGCATCGAGGTTCTCGACCAGGCGAAGGTCGCGGCCACCGAGGACGACGAGAAAACTTCCCTCGAGGACACGGAATATCTTGACATCCGTCCGGGGGTTGAGGTCTATGAAATCAACGGCCCGTATTTCTTCGGTCTCGCCGCCCGTTCGGAGGAGTTCGAGCAGAGGAAAAACGCCGACACCTGCGTGAGGATCATAAGGATGAGAAAGGTGCCTTTCATTGACTCGACGGGCGTGAAGAACCTGCGCAATCTTTGCGATATGGCCCGCAAGAGGGGAGTCCAGGTCATTCTTTCCGGCGTACAGCCCCGCGTAATGCACACTTTGGAGAAATTCGGGGTGGACAAGGAACTCGGAAAGGAGAATATCTACGACCATATAATCCCGGCCCTTGCGGCAGCGAATTCAATCGCCGAAAAGCGGAAATTACATCAGTAGGAACGATACATCTTCGCCGCGGGAAAGGGCGGCGCGGATTTCGGTGGATGAGACGTTTACAAGGGGCATTTCTATAAGGGAGATGCGAGCCCCTGGGATCTCCTTTATAAGAGCCTGCCTCTCGGCCTGAGAATCAAAACCCTCGCGCGGGAAAACCGCAATTCCATATTCCGTGAGAATCCTGCGGTAGTCCCTCCAGCGGCGAAAATCCGCAATCTGGTCGCCCCCTACAACGAGCGTGAACTCTTCTCCCTCAGCCCCGGAGGCCCTCCTCAGAGCATCGAGGGTCGTGATTGTGTAGTTCGGAACGGGCAGGTGAAACTCCACGTCGCTCACTTCCACCCGGCCCCCGAGTTCGGGATGCCTTGAAAGGGCCTCGCGGGCTGCAGTGAGTCTTCCCGCTGCATCTTCCACCCTTGCTGAAGACTTCAGCGGATTCACGGGGGAGACCACCAGCAGCACCCTGTCGTAGAGCCCCGCCAGCCGCCGCAGAATCGCAAGGTGGCCTATGTGGAGCGGGTTGAATGAACCGGAGTAAACGGCTGTGCGCATCATTTCAAGAAGTCGCCCACGACTTTTTCTGCGTCTGAAAACGCTTTCTGCAGGTCATCGTTGATGAGAATATAGTCGAACTGTGGCGCGTAGGTCATCTCCTCGGCGGCCTTCGCGACCCTTCTTTCGATGGCCTCGGGGGAGTCTGTGGCGCGGCCGATAAGACGGCGGCGCAGCTCTTCAACCGAAGGAGCCTGAACGAAAACGGAAAGGGCCCTGTCGCCGAAATACTTCTTGAGGTTCACTCCGCCCTTCACATCCACATCGAAAATCACGGAATTTCCCTTGGCCCAGATTCTTTCGACCTCGGACTTGAGGGTGCCGTAATATGAGCCCGGATATACCTCCTCATACTCCACGAACTCGTCTGCGGCTATTCTCTTTCTGAACTCGTCGGCAGAGATGAACCAGTATTCCACTCCGTCGCGTTCGGTCCCTCTCGGGGCGCGGGATGCTGCGGAGATTGAGAATTCAAGCTCCGGATGCAGCTTCAGAATGTGTCCGACGACGGTGCTTTTGCCCGAACCTGACGGAGCTGAAAATATGACAGCTTTCCTATTGTCCTTTTCCATATAAATCCTTTATAAACAATCAATTATAATCAACTATATTCTTTTTGGAAGATAATTACTTAAAATTTCCGCAAAATTAACTATTTTTGCGCGGTTTTTGTCGCCTTGTCTTTGTTTTGTTCTGCAAAAACGGACAGACGCGACGGAAAAGATTGACAGTAAATTTTTTATATAATTTTTCAAATTATGGTATCTTACAAGGAAATCGGTCTTGTGAACACCAAAGAGATGTTCGCCAAGGCCATCAAGGGAGGTTATGCAATTCCTGCATTCAACTTCAACAATATGGAGCAGCTCCAGGCCATCATCCAGGCTTCAGCCGAGACCAAGTCACCGGTCATTCTCCAGGTTTCAAAGGGTGCGCGCAACTACGCTAACCAGACCCTCCTCCGCTATATGGCTGAGGGCGCTGTAGAGTATGCAAAGGAACTCGGATGGGCTCATCCGCAGATTGTCCTCCACCTCGACCACGGCGACTCTTTCGAGCTTTGCAAGAGCTGCGTCGATATGGGCTTCTCTTCAGTTATGATCGACGGCTCCGCTCTTCCTTACGAGGACAACATCGCCCTCACCAAGAAGGTCGTTGAGTACGCTCACAAGTATGACGTTACCGTTGAGGCTGAGCTCGGAGTGCTCGCAGGCGTTGAGGATGAGGTTGCCGCTGAGGAATCTCACTACACAAAGCCTGAGGAAGTAATCGACTTCGCTACCCGCACAGGCTGCGACTCTCTCGCAATCTCAATCGGAACTTCACACGGCGCCTACAAATTCAAACCGGAGCAGTGCACCCGTGACCCGAAGACCGGCCGTCTCGTTCCGCCGCCACTCGCATTCGACGTTCTCCACGAGGTTGAGAAGAAACTTCCTGGTTTCCCTATCGTTCTCCACGGCTCATCTTCAGTTCCGCAGGAGTATGTTGACATCATCAACGCAAACGGCGGAAAACTTCCTGACGCAGTCGGCATCCCTGAGGAGCAGCTCCGTGAGGCAGCAAAGAGCGCTGTCTGCAAGATCAACATCGACTCTGACTCACGTCTTGCAATGACCGCCGCTGTCCGCAAGGTCTTCAACGAGAAGCCGGGCGAGTTTGACCCTCGCAAGTACCTCGGACCTGCACGCGACGAGATGAAGAAGCTCTACGAGCACAAGATCATTGACGTTCTTGGATCTAACGGAAAGGCTGAATAAACCGGGGCGCAGAAAAGGCGGTCTACTGCGTTACGCTCCTTGCCCAAATCCTCTGGGCCCAAAGGTTGCTCCGGTATTGGGCGCGTCGCAAGCCTTGTATCCCATCCTTTTCTGCATCCCCTTCATTTATGCTTTATTCTTATAAAAAGCAGGCTGACGATTTTCGCCAGCCTGTTTTTTTTTGTTTGTGTAATGTATTAGGAGAGTTGGAACTTTCTTGATGAGCGAATCATCTGTTTCAGGATGATTGCAATCTGCTCGGACTCCTGGAGCGTGTTGAGGTAGAGATAGCCCACATTGATGTTGCCGTTCTTGCCTCGGATGTCCTCCATCAGAGCCTTGCGCAGGGTGGAGAAATCGTGCTGGATTTCCTTCAGCTTCTCCTCCAGGGACTTCAGCGCGGCATAGTCACCTTCGTTGCAGTCGCGGATGATTTCCTCCATACACCAGAGAATCCTGTCCCGCTGCGGCGCAAATTCGAGAATGTATTTCTCCGGAAGAGGGGAGAAGTGGTTGTCCACGTGCTCGTATGCAGGCTCGCAGATTCGGCGGATTGCGTAGTAGAGCTGCTCCATTTCGTTGAAGGAGGCGAAGAACCAGGTCCCCTTTCTCATCGCCGTCTCCGGGGAGAGCCTCCTCACGCAGATTGTTTCCTTCCGGCGGATATTTTTCAGCGTACCCTTCTTGTCCATAAGCTCGTAGTGAGCCTTTCTCAGAAGCTTTATGTTTTCTGTCGTAAGTCCTTCAGTGACATTGCGGTAGTTGCGAAGAATGTTCCCGAGCACGGTGCATTCGTTTGCGGAAACATAGCTGCAGATGAGCCTGTCGGTTTCGTCCGGGCAGGTGCTGCGAAGAATGCTCCTGAACATCTTGTCGCCGTTCTCCTCGTCGCTTTTCGCCTTGAACTTGATGTTGCTGTGGATCATAACTCCGAGGGCTGCGATGACCGTGATTATGATTACCGTAGTGCCTCCCCAGTGCATAACCAGGGCCACCACAAAGGCTGCGGCAAAGGCTATTGCCGCCGTCAGGAACCATCCTCCGATGACCGAAAGCACTCCCGTGATGCGGTAGACGGCGCTTTCCCGTCCCCAGGCACGGTCGGCAAGCGAAGAGGCCATCGCCACCATAAAGGTTACGTAGGTCGTTGAAAGCGGAAGTTTCAGGGACGTTCCGAGGGCAATCAGAAGGGAGGCCGTAACGAGGTTCACCGATGCGCGGACAAGGTCGTACTGAGCGCCCTCCTCAATCTCGATGTGGGTGTTGTCGAAACGGCGGTCAACCCAGGCGCGGAACTTTTCCGGAGTCACCGCCATAACTGCCTGAGCCGCAGCGTTTCCGAACCTCACGAGGCTTCGTGCCACCCTGGAAGTTCCGAACATCTCTTCGCCCTCCTCCTGTTTTGCGAGGTTGAGTTCGGTCTTGGTCACATTGTGCGCCTTCTTTGAGGTTGCAAGCGCGAGGACCATCACCGCACCGGCCGCGAACAGGAAGCCGATAGGGGTATGTGCGCTCTCGTTGAGAACTCCCATCATATGGGCGGATGGGTCAGAGGCGCCGCTCTGCATCCAGTCCACGTACGAGGCGTAGCCTGTGAGGGGCACTCCGATGAAGTTCACGAGGTCGTTCCCGGCGAAGGCCGTAGCGAGGGCGAATGTGCCCGCAAGCACCACTATTTTGAGAACATTGACTCCGAGCGCGTGCAGACCCTGCATAAGGAGCGTCGCCACCACAAAGCATACTCCCAGCACCCACGGAGTGTTCGTGTTAATCCACGCTTTGACTTCCGGGGTCATAAACGACATCGACTCCACCCCTTTGAAGAGCATAAAATAGAGGATGGCGGTGATGCTGACTCCGCCGAAAATGCCGATTTTCCACTTGAAGGACTTGTTCCTGTAGCTGAAGGTGAAAAGCAGTCTCACGACCCATTGAACAAACAGGCCCACGACGAATGCGATGGCAACCGAGATGAAAATCGCGAGAATGACCTGAAGGGCCTTCGAGGTGTTCATGTAGTCGGAAAGCGCGAGGCCGGAGTCCGGGGAGCCCGCCATCTTCAGCATTGTGAGCGCGCAGGTGGCTCCGAGAAGTTCAAAGACCAGCGAGACCGTCGTGGAGGTCGGCATTCCGAGAGAGTTGAATGCGTCGAGAAGTACGATGTCCGTGACCATAACGGTAAGGCAGATGAGCATAACTTCGCTGAAGGCGAACTGCTCCGGCCGGAAGATTCCGTGGCGCGCCACATCCATCATTCCGTTGCTCATAACCGCCCCGAAGAAGACTCCCACGGCCGCAATCGCGATGATTGTTTTGAATCCTGCCGCCTTCGAACCCACCGCAGAGTTGAGGAAGTTCACGGCATCGTTGCTGACTCCGACCCAGAGGTCCGACACCGCCAGCACAAAGAGAAAAATGACAAATCCGAGATAAAGAAGTTCCATAAATCTATTTCTATATTTGCAAGTATCTAACTTATTCCTTTTATTTTCGCCCGCGAAGATAGGGCTGGGATGTTGTGGGATTATTTCAATGATGTTAAATTTTTGTTAAATCTTGGGCGGAAACGATTGATTTATAGGGTATTATGTTAAATTTTTGTAAAAGTCGCGCCCTCAATGAAAAAATCCCTTATCTTTGTGTTCGCTTCTCCGTGGGAGGAGGGTATATACCTATTTATATTGACGGAAAAAGCATCATTGAAAGGGATTAATATGGACGAAAAACGCATACTTGTTGTGGATGACGAACCGGACATCTGCGAAATCCTCCAGTTCAATCTGGAGAACGCCGGCTACGGGGTGGATGTGGCCTATTCTGCAGAGGAGGCCCTGGGGATGATGTTCCCGGGGGGGAGCGGCGAAGCCACTGAAGGAGGAGATGAGTGCGGAGGAAAAGGATCCTCCAGTGAGGGGAGCTCTTCTGCCTGCCCGGGAGGCTACAGTCTTGTTCTTCTGGACGTTATGATGGGAGGAATGTCGGGCTTTAGGATGGCGGACATTCTCCGGAAGGAGCACTCCTGCCTTGTCCCCATAATTTTCCTCACGGCGAAAACCGCTGAAAATGACCTGCTTACTGGCTTTTCCGCCGGGGGAGACGACTACATCTGCAAGCCTTTCTCAGTCCAGGAAGTTCTCGCGAGGGTTAGGGCCGTGCTTCGCCGGTGCGCCTCTGCCTCAGCCTCTCCGGCGGCATCTTCTCGGGGGAACGATTCTTCGCAGGAGAACATCCGCTTCGACCTTGACTCGAAATTGGTCTATGTCGAGGGAAATCCCGTAACGCTTTCAAAAAAGGAGTTCGAGCTGCTGAGGCTTCTCGTGGAAAGTCCCGGAAGGGTGTTTTCGCGGGAGGAAATCATCGCGGCTCTATGGAAAGACGCCCCGTATGTTCTTGACAGGACCATCGATGTGCATATAGCCCGCATCCGCTCCCGTCATCCGCTTCTGAAATCGTCGCTCGTCAATCGTTCCGGTTACGGTTATCTGTATTCTCCGCAGGCCTGAAGGATTCGACCTCCTTTGTGTGAGGGAAAAAGTGCGTGGGATTTGAGAGTTTGATTAGAGGGGAAAGGGTTACATATAAATAAGTTAGATAGTTGCGAAAGTTGAATGATAACATTATGAATGCAGTTTCAAGGTTTCTCAGAAGGCTCTCTCTCACTCTGGGCAGAAGCAAGGAAAGTCAGGTCCGGCTTCTTAAAATGCACATCCGGGGCAGCGACAAGGCCGTCGCCATTTTCACCCCGGCCTTCAAGCCTGAGTACACCAATCCGAGGTTTGCGCAGTATGTGAGCGCCATCCTGGGCCATCCGCTGGGCGATGTCTCCGAGGTCTGGGACAATGAGTTTTTCGCTCCTCTTAGAAAGTTCAAAAAGGAAAACTCCGACTGCCGCAAATATGACTCCTTCAGTTTTGACGGCGAGGCCGGCGGGAAAGTCTACCGGGTGCGCCTTCTGGTCTATCCCGAAACCGGATTTGAACTCAGCATCGCCGACATAACCCGCGGGGAGAACGCCTCGAGGCTCAAGCAGCAGATGACAAGCAACATCTCCCACGAACTCCGCACCCCGGTCACAAGCATAATGGGCTATCTCGAAACCCTCGAGGCCTGCCCCTCTATGCCGGAGGAAAAACGCAAGGCGTTCATACACAGGGCCTACACCCAGACGGTGAGACTCTCGGACCTTATCTGGGATATGGCGATAATAAGCAAGATCGAGGAGTCGCCGGAAAAGCTGCCGAGACTGAAGGTGAATCTTCGCGCGGTCGCCGAGGAGGTGTTCAGCGAGTTTTCTTCCCGCATCGAGGCCCAGAACGACACCGTGGAGAATCTTCTTCCAGAGGGCCTCACGGTGGAGGGCAACGAGAGCCTTCTCTACGCGATTTTCCGAAATCTCGTGGAGAACAGCCTCAAGTATGCCGGCGAGGGAGTGAAACTGCACCTTGAGTGCTACGCTAACGGCCGGGAGGGCGGTTTTCAGACCGATCCGGATGACGGGCCGTACATCTTCCTGACCTATTACGACACCGGAAACGGAGTCAGCGAGGAGCATCTCTCCCGCCTTTTCGAGCGCTTCTACCGCATAGGCGAGGGCCGCTCCAGAGAGGACGGCGGGTCGGGCCTCGGTCTTTCCATCGTGAGGAACGCAGTTTCCTTCCACGGAGGCGACATCCGCGCGGTGAACCGCGCCCCGAGCGGCCTGCAGTTTTTCTTTTCGCTCCGCCAGCGTGCCTGAATATGGTGAGCGGGGGAGTGTGCGGTGAAGTAAAATACCAAATTATGGGTATTGCGGGGCGGGACTGAGCGGCGTACCTTTGCAGCATCAATAATCGTTTAGCCATTTTTATGAGAAGAAAGAGGATGACACAAAAGTCAATGACTTTTGGTCACCCTCTTTCAGACTTCATAACCCCCGCAGACTGGCGTCTGCAACCCCTGTAATTACATTAATCATCTAGGGTATGTCATTTTGGCGTACTTGGGGTGCGGGGGGAACAGTTTTTGCGCATAGGTGGGGCTTGGTAGTTAGTGACATATTTGCTTGAATTCGGTGAAACGAATGGCGTTTTGTAAGCATCTATGTGCTGTTTGGTTAGCAATAAACACAAAATCAACAATAAAATTATGAAAAAGTATTTTGCAATTGCGATGATTGCGCTCGCCTCTGTGTGCGCTTCATCTTGTAACAAGGACAACTCCAAGACTGAGGAGTCGGCTAAAAATTACATCAACACCTGGGTGACCGAGCCTATGGCTGCAACTGACGTCCTGTCCGATATGCTGGAAGAATTCTCAACCCTTCTTCCTGCGGGCTCGATTTCCGAGATTTCCGCTGAGGTGGGTGACGCTCAGCTCAGAAGGTGCGCTCAGTTCTTCGAGAACGGCGAGACAGTTTACGGCGTCGTTGTGGACAAAGCCAGCCTTCTCAAGGTAGTGAACGGCATCAGCTCCTGGGCAGAGAAGACAACCACTCTGGAGGATTATCAGAAATCAGCCCTCAAACTCATTGCGGTAAGCTTCAAAACGGCTATCAACCAAATGTCTGACAACGACATTCTTGGAACCAAGAGCAATTACAGCATTGTCGAGAAGGACGCCACCAGCGGAGTAATCACGATTTCCGTCACTGAGACGGTGGATGAAAAGGAAGTTACCACAAAGCGTGACGTGAACTACAGCAACCTCAGCGCTACGACTCTCACGGTTTCTTACACCGAGAAGCTGACACTCGACCTTAAGTCCGCCGCTTCCTGCGGAATCACTCCGGGCAAGTTCGTGGATTTCGCCGAGCTGCAGAAGTATCTGCCGGCTGATTCTGTAACCCCAGCTGAATAAAGATGCCGAATAAAAAGCGGTCTACTGCGTTGTTCTCCTAGGTCAAATCCTCTGGGCCCAAAGGTTGCTCCGGTTTGCCCGTCGCCCGGAGCCTTGTATCCCATCTTTTTATTCAACATCTTCCTAGTTATAGGGGATGACTTTCGGGTCACCCCCTTTTTTATGTCAATTGGAATGAGCTTTTTTGCGTGACCCTTTGTTGGTTTTTGGAAAATTATTCCTATATTTGCAGCCGCTTCAGCCTTAGAGGCTATGCGTTTTGCGGGTGTAGCTCAGTGGTAGAGCATCGGCTTCCCAAGCCGAGGGCCACGAGTTCGACCCTCGCCACCCGCTCTTCCTTTTCATAGTGTGGCCCAAAACTTTTGGGTCACACTATTTTGTTTGAAATATTATTTCATTCATATATTTATGAAAAAGTTTCTACTCATTGCAGCGACTCTTCTTGTCGCACTCGTCACTTCCTGCACAGGCGGAAAGTATGAGACCGTAAAGGGTGACCCGTCACACACCCGCATCTACACGCTTGACAATGGCCTCAAGGTCTATATGAGCGTTAACAAGAAAACCCCACGCATCCAGACCTACATCGCTGTGAAGGTGGGAGGAAAGAACGACCCGGCTGAGACTACCGGACTTGCCCACTACTTCGAGCACCTTATGTTCAAGGGCACCGAGACCTTCGGAACCAGCGACTATGCGGCCGAGAAACCTATGCTCGACGAGATTGAGAGCCTGTTCGAGACTTATCGCGCAACGACAGACGAGGCCACCAGGGCTCAGATCTACCACCGCATCGACTCCATCAGCTACGAGGCTTCCAAACTTGCCATTCCTAACGAGTACGACAAACTTATGTCGGTAATCGGCGCTGACGGCACCAACGCTTTCACCTCGAACGACGAAACCGTCTATGTGGAGAACATCCCTTCCAACCAGATTGAAAACTGGGCGAAGGTGCAGGCAGACCGCTTCCAGCACCCTGTAATCAGAGGATTCCACACCGAGCTTGAGACCATCTATGAGGAGAAGAATATGTCCCTCACCCAGGACAACCGGAAGATGTGGGAAGGCGTGCTGAGCGCACTCTATCCTCACCATCCGTATGGAACCCAGACCGTTCTCGGAACTCAGGAACACCTTAAGAATCCGTCAATTACGAATGTGAAGGCCTACCACAAGACCTGGTATGTTCCGAACAATATGGCAGTCTGCGTAAGCGGCGACTTCGACCCGGACGAGATGATTTCAATCATCGAGAAATACTTCGGAGGAATGCAGCCGAACCCTGAACTTCCAAAGCTCAGTTTCGAGCCTGAAACCCCTATCACAGAGCCTGTCGTGAAGGATGTCTACGGCCTTGAGAGCGAGTATGTTTACCTCGCTTGGAGGCTTCCTGCAGCGGCCGACAAGTCAAATGACGTCGCCGACATCGCTTCCTCAATCATCTACAACGGCAAGGCCGGCCTCATCGACCTCGACGTGAACCAGCAGCAGAAGCTTCTTATGGGCGCCGCATTCGACAGCAATATGGCCGACTACGGAATGTTCATCGCCATCGGCTATCCTAAGCAGGGCCAGAGCCTTGAACAGGTGAAGGAAATCCTTCTCGGGGAGGTTGCGAAACTTCGCAGCGGAGACTTCGACGAGGACCTTATCGAGGCTTCCATCAACAACTACAAGAAGGACTATATGGCAGGTCTTGAGGACATCAACACCACCGCCATGAACTATGTCAACGCCTTCATCGAGGGTGAGGACTGGGCAGACTGCGTCGGAAAAATCGACCGCTGCTCTAAGGTCACCAAGGCTGACGTCGTCGAGTGGGCCAACAAATACCTCGGAGAGAACAGCTACGTCGTTCTCAACAAGAGGCAGGGCGTGGATGGCAGCGTGAAGAAGGTTTCCGCTCCTAAGATCACCCCTATCGTGACCAACCGCGACAAGCAGTCAGATTTCCTCGCAGAGATTCAGAACACTCCGGTGAAGCCTATCGAACCTGTGTTCGTGAACTTCAAGAAGGAAATGTCCACGTTCACCGCGGCTCCTGGAGTCGAGGTCCTCTACAAGCAGAACGCTGACAACGACCTCTTCGACCTCGAGTATGTGTTCGACATCAACAACGAGCAGGACCCTGAGCTTGCAATCGCCCTGGACTACCTCTCATACCTCGGAACGGCCACCAAGAGCCACGACGAGATTGCTACTGAGCTCTATGAACTCGCTTCCGACTACAGTTGCTTCTGCGGTTCTTCAAGGACATATATAACTATGAACGGCCTCGGCGAGTCAATGGATGACGTGATGGAGATTGTCGAGGACCTCATCCTCAACGCAAAGGGCGACGAGCAGATTCTCACCGCACTCAAGGCCGACATCATCAAGAGCCGCGCCGACAACAAGCTCAGCCAGAGGGCCTGCTTCAGCGCCCTCAGGAGGTATGTCGCAATGGGCGGAGAGGCAATCGCAAAGAAGACCCTCACCAACGAGCAGGTTCTCTCTCTCACTTCTGACGAACTTCTCGCAAAGGTCCGCGGCCTTTTCGACAAGCAGCACGAGGTCATCTACTACGGCCCCGCTTCTGAGAAGCAGCTTAAAAAGGAACTCGCTGAAAATCACATCGTGAGCGGAAAGACTCTTGAAGCAACCACTCTCGAGTGGCCTGAGTACATCTCCACCGACGGGAACAGCGTAGTGCTCGCTCAGTACGACGCAAAGCAGCTCTACTACAGCCAGTTCTCCTGCGACGACCGCGCTCTCGACCCTTCAGCCGAGGCAGGCATCCGCCTCTACAACAGCTACTTCGGCGGCGGAATGAACACAATCGTGTTCCAGGAGATGAGGGAGGCGAGAAGCCTTGCATACTCCGCGTGGGCATCTCTCAGCACTCCGTTCTACAAGAGCGGCAAGTATTCCTACAACGCCTTCATCGCCACCCAGAACGACAAGATGCGCCAGGCCATCGAAGCCTTCGACGACATCATCAACAATATGCCGGAGTCTGAGGCCGCATTCGAAATCGCTAAGGAGTCTCTCATCACATCTCTCCGCACTTCCCGCACAGTGGGCGAGGCGGTGCTCCAGAGCTACATCGACTGCAGGGATATGGGCCTGGACGAGCCTCTTGACCGCCAGGTTTTCGAGGCCGTTCAGAATATGACTCTCGAGGACGTGAAAGCAGTTCAGCAGCAGTGGGTCAAGGACCGCAAGTACACCTACGCCATCCTCGGCGACATCAAGGACCTGGACACCAAGTACCTCGGCACCCTCGGACCGGTGAAGACCGTATCGCTTGAAGAAATTTTTGGATATTAAACTTCAACTCCTGCTCTTAAGCATTACTTTTAAAATTGCCTTCCGCGTTGCGGGAGGCTTTTTTGTATATAGAGTGGAGGTGAGCGAATAAACCTGAGAAAGTGCGGATTGTCTTATTATGAATTGCATTATTTTTGCTAAATTCGGCGAACTTTTTTGTGCAGTTTGATTTTTAGATGACGGGACTTTGGGGATGTGTCGTTCAACTCGATATTTCAGCCTCCTTTTGACGGTGGCGGTGCTGCTCCGCTTCTCCTTCGCTCTCAAGGCTCAAGGAAACGGAGAAAGGGGCGGCGTTTACGGGATTGACCGCTGGGCCTTCCGGGTGAACGCCCTGGAACTTCTCTGCACCGTGCCTAATGTCGGGGTGGACTTTGACCTCAGCTCTTCGCCCTACAACCGTCTTTCTCTCGGAATTTCTGCAAAATACAACTGGAACACCTATCACAGCCTCGCTCCCTCCTGCGTTTTCAATATGCTGGAAGTGCGTCCGGAACTTCGCTACTGGTACAACCCCAAGAAAAAGGACGACGGCGCGGACGCTTCCGGAAAGACTTCCCGCCAGTTCACCTATTTCACCGGAGGATATCTCTCATCGGGCTCATATTCCATAAAACCCGGCACCTACGGAATCCAGGGGCCGCTTTTCAGCCTCGGTGCAATTTGGGGCTTCGATTTCCCGATGTATTCCTACCGCCATTTCGCCCTTGATTTCGAACTCGGGCTCGCGGCGGGGCTCGCGCTAACAAAATATGATGTTTTCACCCTGAACCGCAGCGGCTCGGACTATGTCGTCGTTCCCGAAAAATCGAAGGGGATGCACCTCTGCCCGTACCCGGTCCTGACCGAGGTTAAGGCCTGCTTCGTGTTCAGGACGCTGTCCGTTAAGGACAAATATAAGAAGGTGGACGCCCAGAAGATGATCCAAAAGCAGGAGCAGGCTGAGCAGCGCCGCATCGAGGCGGAGCAGAAAGCCGCCCAGAAGGCGCAGCTGAAGGAGCAGAAGGCTCAGGAAAGAACAAACCGGAAGGAGCAGAGGGCTCAGCAGAGGGAGACCAGGAAGGAGCAAAGGGCTGAGCAGCAGAAACTTAAAAAGGAGCAGCGGGCTCTGAAGGCGGCCGATAGGGCTGCAAAAAGGAGGGCGGAATGAAAAAGAGAGTTCTTTCAATAATCGCCCCGGTGCTCATAGCCATTTTTGCGCTCTCTTCCTGCATCCGGATTTCGCTCCAGAGCACGGACAGCACTGCTGACGAGGCACCTGTCTCATTCAAGATAGACTGGAACGGCATTGATGCCCCATCCCGCCCTGATTCTGTAAAAATCGCTATGAATCAGACGCTTGACGCCGTGCGATATTTCTACTCCGTTGACTCCGAGGGCGCATTCCCTGACACGACGGCGCGGATGGCCTCGTTCGGAAACTATCTTATCCTTGCATTCACCACCGAGGGTGAGGACTACACGGTTTCCGGCCTTGAGGGCTATCCGGAGAATGTCACCGTCTCTATGAGGGACTTCCGGGCCGCTGTGAAAGACCTTCCGACTGAGGAACTTAATGCCCTGAGGGACGACTCCACTTTGGATTTCAACGCCTCCTACCGCTTCATCCGAACTCCTTCCTCTCCGCTTTACGCCGCGACCCTTCGTGAAAGCGTTTCCGACACCAAGGCGAATGAGTACGGACTGGTTATGACTCCGCTTCTTCTTAGCGCCACTTTCCGTGTCGGGATTGCCGCGGAGGACGGGGTCAGCGTTGACAAGGTTGTCGCGGAGGTGTCGGGAGTGCCGGCTTCAGTCTCGATCCTGAGCGGAGAAACCTCGCTGGAGGACATTGCAAGGGTGATTTTCCGGATGTCTCCAGGAGAAAACGGAGAATACGAGGCGACCGTGCTTGTTCCCGGGCTGTATCCTTCTGAAAATACGAAACTCACCTCAGGTCCCGGCATATTCCGCCTTGCCCTTACTGCCACAAAGGACGGGGTCACAAAAGTTCTCCGCCCTGCAATAAACATCGGAGACATAATAACTTCCGCTTCCATTATGCAGACTGTCTC
>CAVAMP010000008.1:0-61684 GCA_963589825.1 Flexilinea sp.
TTCTCAGGATATCAGAAATATTCCTCAAGCGCTTCAGCAATCTTCCTTCCGGAAACATTAACAAGTGACCACAACGGCTTCTATTGGACTTCCGAGGAGCGGCCTAACGGCGACGGAGCTTACGTCCTCTTCTTCTATAAAAATAATGTGTACTACAGCTACACCGGTATGTCTGCTTACAAGTGGTCAGTCCGCTGCCTCAAGGACTGACATAAGTAAAAAATACCTATATTTGCAGGCTCTATGCCTGCATTTTTTTTGTGGGGCGGGCAGAGATAGTTTGTGGTCAGACATATATCATCGAAAGAGATATGAAAAATAGAATCTCACGTCTTTTGGGGCTGCTCGGCCTTGTGGCACTGTGCATTGCCCTTCTCGGGGGATGCCGGAAGGAGATACGGGAGGAAAAGGATTATTCTTCCGTCTTTGAGGACATTTATTCGCGGCTTTGGAAAATTGAAAATCCTCAGCTTAATTCGGTTGCGACGCAGTGCGACACAATGAGCGCATCTTTTCCGTGCATTCTCGCTGTGGATGAGGCATTTAAGAGCTACTCCGACTCTCTTTCCGCCGTGAAAGCCGCTTTTGCCGGGGCACTCGCAACTGTTGACGCCAAGGCTGAGGCTCTTGGCGCCGAGTTTGACAAGGCTGCTTCCGATGCCGCCTCTTCGGGTAGGGTCACCGCTGAGGAGGAGGCCCGGAAGATTAAGGCCGTGAAGGAGGATGTGCTCTCCCAGATTGCAGCGACCAGGGTCCTCACCGACAATGCCCTTTCAGAACTCGCAGGGGCCGTGGAGAACGCCCCGCAGGTGGAACTTACGCTCCGCTCCCATCTTGCCGATGCAGAGGAGTGGGCTGTCCAGGCCGCCTCATCCTCAGACTGGGCCGCCGTAACGGTCTCAACCCTTGACCGGGCCGACCTTCTTTCCGCGGATTTTGCCGGGATTTCCTCCTGCGCAGAGGGGCTGGACGCCCTTTTTTCAGAGCTTCGGGGGGAGCTTCTCGGAGATCTTAGGAGCGATGTTGCCGCAGCGATGCTCCCAGTGCTGTCTTATTTTTCTTCTGACGGCGCCTCGGAGATCCTTTCTGGCTATGCCCGTGCGGTTTCCGCCGCTTCGGCTTCGCTCCAAAAAACCTACGCGGCTTCTCTTTCTTTGAGCATAGCCAACGCCTGGGAGAGCGTCGGGAACTGGGTAAACCCATCTCTTGGCGAGTTCGGAGCCATTGTGGAGGCCGATTCTCTTGCGGCCTATTCCGCCCGAAGGCTCGCCGCAATGCTTTCTTCTGAGAAAACCTATCTTGAGGCCGTGGAGGCGAGCACCCTTCTTGACGCTGAGACCGCCGAGGCCCTCCAGGATAATTCCAAAGCATCAGAGGCGCTTTCTTCGTCCGTAAATGAAACCCATTCCTCTCTTTCCGCTGAGGCCAAGTCACTTCAGGAGGCTTGTCGCAAGGCGGTGAAGGAGGCCATCGCCTCAAATGGGGGGTGCCTCAGGGGAGAAATAGCTGTAGGGGTGGTTGAAGCGAATATCGCGGCCCGCGATGCTCTCTCGGGAGCGGAGCAGAGAGAAAAAACTGTGGAGAAAACCGTCGGGGGAGTGCAGACCGAGGTTTCCATTATCCGCAAGTCCCTCATTCAGAGCGACTCTGACGAGGTGGCGAAGAAAATCGAAGACATTTCCCGCAGGATTCAGTCCATAACCTTTGTCCCGGAGTTCTCCGACGGGAAGGCAACAGTCTATTATAGAGTCAATTCCGGGGTCATCAGCCCTCTGATTTCTCACGCAGTTTTCGACATTCGGCCGCTCGGCGCGGCGGCGGAACTCGCTTCGGTGTGGAAGGATGCCCTTTCGCTTCAGGGAGTATATACCTTCACCAGGGCCTCCGCAGGCGATGATTTCTCGCTCAACATCACCTCCGTAGCCCTTGACGGAAGCCGTCTTGACATCTCCTACCAGGGCTCAAGCATCGAGGAATGCTTCTTCGAGAATGAAATCTCGGCCTCCGCCTGCCTTGTGGTGAGCCACGGAAGCACTGAGAAATCCTCTGCCTATTTCCCTCTTATGCCGAAATCCCTCAACTGGATTGAAATCCCGGACCTCGTGTTCCGCGACTGGCTCGTGAACAACTTCGACACCGACTCCGACGGCTACATTTCCGACTTCGAGGCTGAGGTGGTGAAGAATATGGACCTCAGCAGTCTTGCCTCCTCAAGCCACGTCCACAGCCTTGAGGGCATCGAGTATTTCACCTCGCTGGAAACTCTTAACTGCAGCGGGCATCACATCTCGGAACTCGACCTCAGCCACAACACTCTCCTGACAAGCCTTGTGGCGAAGGACAACGACATCGAAAGCGTGAACCTCACCACCTGCCCATCCCTTGTGACTTTGGATCTTTCGGGGAACGCTCTCGGGAGCATAGACCTTAGCGGCAACCCTCTTCTGGAGACCCTCGACCTTGACGGGAACTCCGCAATAGGGGACCTCGACATCTCGCTGAACCCTCAGCTGAAAACGCTCTCGGCTCAGAATCTCGGCATCAGCAGGCTGGATTTAAGAAACAATCTCTCTCTTACGCGTTTCAATGTCTTTGAACCTACCCAGCGCAGGATTGTCATTGTCGTGAAATCGAAGGACTGGCTTGACAGCATCACTCCGCTTTCCAACTACGGGGTCGCCTACTACGCGGATGACAAGTATTTCTTCTACAACGGAGCCATCGAGGTGGACGGGGTAGTCTGGAAGCATTACGACTCAGAGGCTACCGAGAGCAACCTTTATGGCGATGTCTACACCTTCTCCAAGGCCGGCTCGCTCTGCCCTTCGGGGTGGAAACTGCCTTCCCACGATAATTTCTCCTCCCTTGCGCAGAACGCTTCGGAGTGGAATACATACAACAAAGTGGTCGGACGCTATTTCTCCGGAAGCCAGCCATATTCGGCATCGACACCGGCAGTCTTCCTAAATGCGACCGCGGCCTCGTCACCATACGGCGCATTCTGGAGCAACGACTATGCTGGGGACCGCACCTTGTGGTGCCTCCGCTTCAGCGGCAACCAGATACTCCCCGACTATAAGGCCTACACCTTCGAGTTCTCCAACGACCGCCTCGGCAGCCGCTGCGTCAAACAATAGAATTTATAAACCGACAGATATGAAAAAGATTTTTGGATATACGCTCTCGGCCCTGTGCCTTCTGGGAGCACTTTCCTGCACAAAGGAAGCGGTGAGGGAAGACGGAGCGAAGTATGACGAACTTATTTCGCGGCTGGACTCCCTTGAGAATCCTCGAATAGCGGGCACATCAGAGCAGATTGCGGCTCTGCGCGCGTCACTTCCTGAAATGTCAGACATTCCGGACGAAATCAAGAGTTTCAAAACCGCTCTTGACGGTGCAGCTTCCGCTCTTGAGGCTGCGATTTCCGATGCCGCCGCAAAGACCGCGACGCTGGAGGAGGAATTCGGAAAGGCAAGCGAATCACCTGAATTGAAGGTGGTTTCCGCAGATGTCCTTTCGCAGATTGGCGCCGCAAAGGCTCTTGCAGAGGCCAGCCTTTCCATTGTGAAATCCACATCCGCTCAGGCCGGAACTCTCAGCACAAAACTTCTGAGCGACCTTATAGACGCCAAGTCATTCGCCTATTATTCCTTCCCGGACACCTGGGAGGAGGCGACGGAGGGAACTCTTTCCGAGATAAGGATTCTCTCCTGCGACTTTACGGCCGCGAAGGCTCTCGGGGAGGGCCTCAGCGCCTCTATTTCAGACTCCTACGCCTCTCTTTCAACTGGCCTCGCAGAGGACATCTCCGCGGCTTTCAGCCCGCTTTTTTCCTCTACTCTCAGGAACCTTTCCACAGGGATTGCAAGGGATTACGCCGAAGCCGTGTATGCGGCGCTCGGAGCTGTCCAGAAGGCATTTGACGCAAACTTAAGGAACTCGCTGAGCCTCTCGGAGGAACTTCTGAAGACCTGGATAACCCCGGAACTTTCTTCATACTGTTCTCTCGCCCTTGCCGACTCTCTCCTTTCCTATTCGGCCTCTTCGCTCAGAGGGGAACTCAATTCCCAGAAGACCTATCTCGAGGCTCTCGGAGCATCGTCCGAGAAGTCCGGCATAGAGAACCCGACGGAAGCCATTGCCCATAATGCAGATGGTCTGGAGACGCTTTCATCCGAAGTCAAGGCTCTTCACGCCGAGCTTTCCGCAGCCCTCGCGGCCCTTCACTCGGCCTATTCCGAGGCTCTTCTTTCGGCCATCAGTGAGAATGACGGCCGCTTTGACAGCGAGCTTTCCCGTAAAATCACCAAGGCGAATGTCGCTGCAGCGGCCGCTGAAGATGCCGCAGGGGAGGCTCTATGCCGCCTGCAGGCAAAGGTGAGTGCGCTCGGGGCTGAAGTGGATCAGGTAAAAACCTCGCTTCGCCTGTAAGACGCGAGATTCCCCATAAATCCTCCTTACAATATAAGGCTGAATATCCTGAAAGTTGCAAAGGACATCAGCCAGGCGATGCCGATTGTCATCGCGGCTGAAATGAACGCCCACTTCCAGCCTCCGGCCTCGTGGCGGATTGCGAAGAAAGTCGCGATGCACGGCAGGTAGAGAAGGATGAATACCAGGTAGGCGAGCGCTCCCGCCGGCGTGGTGTGCCTCTGGAGAGCCTTCTGCAGGTGGCTGAGCGAAACGCCCTCGTCAGTGGAGCCCTCCTGAGCCTCTGCACTTCCATTCAAGGCCCCATCAGCCGCAGCCCCTTCAGCGCAAATCTCAGCGCTTGAGCCTGTTTCAGCAGCCGTGGCGGCCTCGTCCTCGCTGTACATAATGCCCAGCGTGCTCACAATCAGCTCTTTCGCTCCCACTCCGGAGAGAATTCCGATGTCCATCTTCCAGTCAAACCCGAGCGGGTCGAGAGCCGGAGCGACCGCCTTGCCGAGATACCCCAGATAGGAATGTTCCTGCTGAGCCTCGGCCGTGTCGTATTTGTCGTGATTCGGGAAATAGCTCAGGAACCAGATTGCTATCGAGCAGACGAGGATGACTCCTCCGATTTTGGAGAGATACTCCTTGCACTTCTCCCAGGTGTGTCTGAACACCGCCTTTGCCGTCGGCACCCTGTATGGCGGCAGCTCCATAACGAACGGGAGGTCGTCGTCCTTGATGAAATGGCTCAGCGCGCGGGCGCATATAATCGCCATCGCAATCCCCAGAACATACAGTCCCAGAAGCACGAGGCCGGCATTGTGCGGAAAAAATGCCCCCGTAAGCAGGATATAGACAGGCAGACGGCCCGAGCAGGACATAAACGGAATCACGAGAATAGTCAGAAGCCGGCTCTTTCGCGACTCGATTGTGCGGGTGGCCATAATCGCGGGCACATTGCATCCGAAGCCCATAATCATCGGGATGAATGATTTGCCGTGGAGCCCCATCCTGTGCATCAGACGGTCCATAATGAACGCCGCCCTGGCCATATACCCGGAGTCTTCGAGCAGGGAAATGAACAGGTAGAGAAGCAGGATGTTCGGCAGGAACACGAGCACGCTGCCCACTCCGCCGATGACTCCGTCAACAATGAGGTCCTTCAGCCATCCGTCCCTCATAAAGTTGCTGACCATCTCCCCGAACTTGTCCACGCACCACTGGATCCAGTCCACAGGGTAGGCTCCGAGGGTGAATGTGCCCTGGAAGACGATGAAGAGCAGAAGAATGAATATCGGGAACGCCAGCCACTTGTTCGTGACCACTGCGTCAATCTTCTCGGAAAGCGTCTTTTTCTCCCTTCCGGAGTCGTTGCGCTTCCAGGTCTCCGTGAGCGCGCCCTGAATGAAGGCATATTTCGCCTCCACGATTGCGGTCTCGGTGGATATGCCCAGAAGGTCCTGAATCCTCTTCTGCTCCTCGAACCTTGCGGCTATGACCTCGTCCCTGTTCGGGAGGGCCTCCACAACCCGGGCGATGTCCGAGTCGTTTTCGAGGTATTTGATTGCAAGATAACGCGTTGAGTACCTCTGGCGAATATCCTTGTCCTTCTGGAGAATGAGTTTGAGGCGGTCTATGCTCTGCTCGAGTTCCGCGCCGTGGTTGATGTGGATGTGGCGGGAAAGCTCCGGGGTGTTGTGCTCATAGACGGCAATCACCGTGTCGAAGAGTTTGTCGATTCCCTCTCCGGTGCGGCTCACAGTGGGCACAATCGGGAGTCCGAGCAGGTAGCCAAGCTGCTTGATGTCCAGCTGGTCCCCGCTTTTTTTGAGTTCGTCGAACATATTCAGGGCCACAACCATCCTCAGGTTCATATCGATGACCTGCGTCGTGAGGTAGAGGTTCCTTTCAAGGTTCGAAGCGTCGATTACATTGATTACAACGTCGGGAACGTCGTCGATGAGGTTCCGTCTCACATAGAGCTCCTCGGGGCTGTAGGCCGAGAGGGAATATGTGCCCGGGAGGTCGACGAGGGTGAATTTATATCCGCCATATTCGAAAAGTCCCTCCTTCGCGTCCACCGTGACTCCGCTGTAGTTGCCGACGTGTTCGTGGGCGGAAGCGGCGATGTTGAAGAGGGATGTTTTTCCGCAGTTGGGGTTGCCGACAAGGGCGACGCGGATGGATTTGCGCTTTTCGGCGACGAGTTTTTCGATTTCGGAGTCGGTGAAGTCGGTTTTCTGCCCGGCCGGAGCGTTGTCGGAGCAGTCGTCGGCCTCGATGGCGCGAAGGGGCTCCGAGGGGCCGAATGCTGCCGGATCCTGCTTGATCATTTCCAGAGCCTCTTCCTTGCTCAGCACCTCAATTCTTGAGGCCTCCTCCCGTCGGAGGGATATTTTGTAACCTATTATTTCATATTCAATCGGGTCGCGGAGCGGGGCGTTAAGCACAACCTTAACCTTGCTGCCCTTCACGAATCCCATCTCGGTAATTCTCTTGCGGAAGCTTCCGTGTCCGCTAACTTTGACGACCACCGCCGTCTCTCCTGTCTTCAGTTCTGAAAGTTTCATAGAATCCTGTTCGGGCTCATTGCGCCCTGTCTTTGACAAAGTATTTCATTTTCCGGCGCAAAGGTAGCC
Source organism: Flexilinea sp. (assembly GCA_963589825.1). Taxonomy (GTDB): domain Bacteria; phylum Bacteroidota; class Bacteroidia; order Bacteroidales; family UBA932; genus Cryptobacteroides. Next base: position 7,056 of record CAVAMP010000008.1, read on the forward strand.
AATACCCCCTTGCGCCGCATCATCATATATTGGTATTTTAAATTTTATTTGGGAAATTCATTAAGAATACCGACCTTTGTCCCTGTTGTTTTAGAAGCAAATCCCTAATGCGCCTTAATTCTGAGAATAAGACCCTAAGTCTCTGTGAGACAGAGCCTTCCCGTCGGGGGGGGTATATTCGCGGAGTAGGCGGCAGAAGGTAAACGATAGTAGTGAGGTATCTGAAAAAGGGTGCTGATTCCTTGAAAGGGAGTCAGCGCCCTTTTTGTGTTTTGTGGCATTGGAGTTTAGCAGAAACTTGACAAGGGCTTCTGTCATACTTGCAAAAGTTGATTTACTTGAGATATAGGACGCACTAAAAAGGACACTGTTCCTTGCATAGAACATTTATAAGGCCAGGGGGCTGCCGATGAGAATCGCCGCGTGAGCGTCCCACAAGCCCCCTTTTTGAAAAAAACTTTAAACACAATAGGTATGAAAAAAAGTAACAGAATTTATGAGGCCCCAGAGCTCTACGCAGCAGCGGCCTTAACCGAGCGCGGCTTCGCCGGAAGCGGTTTCGGTGAAGCAAATCAGGCAGGCGAGTCTGTCAGCGAAAGCGATGAGTACACTTATGATCTTTAATTCATCGACGCTATGAAAACTACAATCAAATCATTGATGTTTGCTGCATTAGCTGTAGCATTTGCAGCCTCTTGTGCAAAGGAAGTCATTCCTGAGTGTGTCGTACAAAAGGGGAAAGAACTTCATTTCATCGTGAGAACTGCGCCATCTGTTCCAGTCAAATCCTATCTTGACAATAATCTTGACGGAAGTTATACTCCCAAATGGGAAAAGGGGGATGGTATCGGAATTTTTACTGAAAGCATTGTGGAGAACTCCAAAGTAAATGCAGCGTTATATAATACTGCCGACACTGGCTTGGAAGCGACATTTGACGGCACAGTTACGGCTGCTGACGAGGGTGAATTCAAGGCTATTTCTCCTGTTGAACGAGTGGTGAAGGGATTGACACCATCTGATAATACGGAATATGTCGGGGTTGAACTGGGAGATAAGGAAAATTCCTATGTTCAGAATCCGACTTATGAGACGATTGACCCTAAATGTGACATCCTTGTATCGAAACCAACCGGATATAAGTCCGATGGCGCGACGGTTACTCTTAATGCTGTGTATTTCAAAAGAGTTATGTCTGTGGTGAAAATCAATGTCAATGCTCCTGAGTCGTTAGCAAATGAGAAAATCAAGAATTTCTCTATGGCCTCGTCTTCTGAGACTCTCGGAGGACGTGCCAAAATAGATGTGACGAATGCCAAAGTCAGCGATTGGACAATTGCCAATAAGTCGGTCAAGGCAGTGTATTCTGCGGAAGATGATATGCCTGTACTTTATGATGAGAGCGGAGTGTCAAATACGGTCTATCTTGTAGTGAACCCTGTGACTTTGTCTTCAGGGACGACTTTGACATTCTCCGGAGAGACAGCAGACTATCAGTTCTCCAAAGAAATCACCTTACAGAACAACATAACTTTCCCTGAAGGGCAGATTGCAGTCATCAATCTCAGTCTTGCGGATTCCAATTTTACTTCAAAGTCTGTCATTTCGACATATTCGCTTCATACGGGCGAACTCGTTGAGGGAGAATATCTTATCGTTTATGATGGAAAGGCGATGAAAGCAGCGGTGAGCAACGATCGACTCAGTTATGTCAACGTTACGGCCTCTGATGATAAAATTCAGACGAGTGACGATGCGATAGTCTGGTCTATTTCCAAGAGCGGAGACTATTGGACGATATTCAATGAGAATACGCAGACATTTGCTGCTGGCACCGGGGTAAAAAATAAGGCACAACTTCTTTCTGACGGTGCAGACGATATGTCCTTATGGACAGCGACAAAAACTACGAATGCTTCAACTTTTGAATTCGTCAATAAGGCTAACAATGCTAAGAGTATAAATGCTAATTTAAGGGGGAATAGTACGAACGGTTTCGCTTGTTATTCCACTTTAACAGGCGGAGCACTTTCACTTTACAAATATGTCTCTCCGATAGCGACTCCGGTAATCACTCTCAATGGCGCCGAGGCGACGATTACCTGCGCGACGGAGGGAGTTAAAATCTACTACACAGCGGGTGATTCTCCGGCTGATCCGACATCGTCAGACACTGAATACACCGCCCCTGTCACTCTCACCGACGGCCAGACCATTAAGGCAATCGCAATTAAGTCCGAGAAGATGTCCAGCGAAGTAGCTTCAAAGAAATATTCTACCGTTGTTGAAATCAAGAGCGGCAGTGTGACATTCGGCTCTGCGACAGGAAGCATAAATGTCAAGGAGGCGACGACGACAGGGACAGATGCTGCGAAGACAGCCTGGACCGTAACTACGGTTGGCACTACATCTTTCACGGCGAATACTGACTATAGTCAGATAGGTTCTTCCAGCAAGCCAGCCTCTTCTATTACTATAGCCGGGAAAATATCTTCTGCCTCAACTGTGAAATCGGTCTCAGTTAAATTCGGCGGCTTCTCCAACACAGCAGGTGCGGTTTCTGTTAAGGTGGGTGAGACCGAAATCGGAAATGGCAGTTTAAGCGGGACGACGGATGTCACTGTATCCAGCACTGCATCGGCTGACGGAGACACCATTACCATTACGGTTACTGGCATTAAAAAGGGCGTAAAGTTGTACGGGGTTGACTATACCTACACGGAATAAACTCTCCGGCAAGCCCGGCACAAAATCAAAAAGCCTCAGGGAAAACTCCCCGAGGCTTTTTTGTGTTTGTCATTGTTGTATGCCTTAATCAGTGCTATAGGACTTACCGCAGTTCCAGCCAGCGGGAGAGGAATACATTATAGACGCTGTACTCCGGGTTTTCCTGCGATTTCTCCTCATATATCAGTTCTTTTTCTATCAGCGAGTCCAGCGTTCTTTTGGAAGCAGAGGATGTGCCGAGATGGTATTTGTTGAGGAATGCACCGGAGGTAGGCTGCCTCAGGATGCCTTCCTTCGCTACACATTCAAGATATTTCCACTGTCCCCTGGTGAGCATCGCCCTTATTGTAAAGAATTTGTCGGTCTCGCTTCGGTATATGCGCTCTATCGCGGCATATACATCCTTCATCGTCACTGTGTTCCCGCTGTCCATATAGATGAAATTGCAGAGAGTTTGGGTGTAGAAGGTGTGGCACCGGCTCCAGTCAAGGATGTAGGAAACCGTGTTCTCTTCTATTTTCTTTCCTCCTTTTTCGAACTGCAGCGTTATGAAATCCGAGTAAACCTTCCGGTCGAGTTTGCCGAGGGGGACATTGATTACGCTCTGGTAGAAAGGGGAACGTTCGCCGCTGAACATATCCGTCATCAGCCTGCGGTCGCTCCCGCTGAAAATGAACCTCACATTCTTGAGGTTCTGAATTTTAGACCGTAGCACGGCTTCCATATACACTCCTTCGTAAGTGCGGATCTGCTGAAATTCATCAATTGCGACAACCACTTTGCTGTCAAGGTTTTCAAGGTAGCCGAAGATGGCATCAAGTGTTGTGAACTTTTCGCTTTCAGTCTGATAGGTAAGGGTAACCTGAGGCTGACCGCTTATCGGGTCGTAACTCAGGAGTGGGCGTATGCCTCCCAGAAGAGAGAAAAATTTGCGGATTCCGCTTTTCTTGATCTGAGCGACCACGGCCGAGGCGAGAACCGAGATGAAATCTTCGATGCTTGCTGTAGCGTATATGTCAGCGTAGATTGTGAGATAGCCATATTTTTTTTCCCTCAATTCGTCAAATGAACGAAGTATGAGCCCGGTTTTACCGATTCTTCGCATAGAAATTAGCGAAATATTCGCACCGTTTTCAATGTATGAGACAATGTCTTTCAGTTCCGCCTCTCTGTCGCAAAAGAGTTCCTTTGAGACATACGGCTGGAGCACAAATGGGTTGGAGTTGTTTCGATTCTCTTTCATACGCGCAAATATATAACCTTTTTTTTGATTTTACAAAATATATTTCACAAGTTGCGTTTCACAAAATGTGTAATGGGAAGCTGATTTGTCGGTTGGAACCGTCAAATTTTCGCAAAATGTTTCGGTTCTAACCGACATTTCGGAGGAGAGGAGTCCTTGATGAGGAGAATTTTGTAACTTTGTCGTGTTTATGACGGGTGGGGCGGCGTTTGGCCTTTCCCCGGGGAATGAAAATGGGAGCTGAAAATTTCATATCGCGCAGGATTCGGTTCCGGGGCAGGATTGCTTCGGTTTGCGTTGCCGTGAGCTTTCTTGTGATTATCGTCGCCGTGGCCGTTTCTTCGGGCTTCCGAAGGGAAATCCGGGAGGGACTCAGCGAAGTTTGCGGCGATGTTACCCTCACTCCGCTTCGTGCCGACTATCTTGGCGAAAACGCCTCCATACCCGCTTCTCCCGCATTTCTCCCTCAGTTGGAGGCTCTTCCCTGCGTCAAAGGCGTGAAGGGAAGTATTGCGCGTGCTGGGATTGTAAAGGAGGGTGACCTTATCCACGGGGTGCTTTTCAAGGGAACTGAGGATTATGAGAGAAAAGACACCACAGTTCTCGGAGTTTCCATTCCTTCCGCTCTCTCTTCGATGCTCAGAATCGGGGTCGGGGATGACCTCAGCGCCTATTTCGTGGGCGAGAGGGTTACGGTGCGAAAATTCCGTGTGGAGTCTGTCTATGACGGGGTGCTTTCGGGCGAGGATAAACTAATCGTGAAGACTGACCTTGCGACCCTTCAGAGGGTGAACGGCTGGGGAGCGGGGGAGGTTTCTTCGCTGGAAGTGCGGCTTAAAGAGCGCTACAGGAGCGAGGCGGCGATGCAGGAGTGCGCTATGGAAATAGGCTCTCTCGTTCGGGAATATTCCTCCGAGGACGAGCCCACCGTGGTGGTCACGAGCCTTGTGCAGGCCTATCCGCAGCTATTCGACTGGCTCAACCTCATCGATTTCAATGTGATGATTGTGCTCACTCTGATGACGATTGTGGCCGGGTTCAATATGATTTCGGGACTTCTCATCCTTCTTTTCGAGAACATCTCCACCATCGGCCTGCTGAAGGCTCTGGGGATGAGGGACTGGGGCATTGCCGGCGTGTTTCTTCGCAGCAGCGCGGTCCTTGTGGGGAAGGGAATGGCCGTGGGGAACCTCCTTGCGATTGCTCTTTGCCTCATTCAGCAGTGGACCCATCTTCTGAAACTCAGTCCCGAAAACTATTTCGTCTCCTTTGTCCCCGTGCATCTTGACTGGGCGTGGATCCTGGGAGCGGACGCTGTGGCCTTCGTCTCGATTATGCTTCTTCTGCTGCTTCCTTCTCTCTTTATTTCCAGAGTGGATCCCGCAACTACAATGCGGGTTGAGTAATTCCCCTATTTCGGGCAGATGCGGGTGTCCCCGCTATTTTGGGCAGATGCGGCAGAAGTTGCTGTAAACCTGAAAAATTCTCTTGATGTAGTCTTCGGTCTGCTGTCCGCCGGGCTTTTGATTTGCCTCGGCTTCAGGGGCAAGTTCAGCGACGATTGAGGAGTCCATCTGCGCCTCCATCGCGGAGTCTGTTTCAGTCTGAGCTTCAGCTCCAACGACGGTTGCCGAGTCCGCTTTTTCAGCATTTCCCGTGCTGTCCGCAGGGGCGGCCGTCCTGGCTGCTGCTCCGCTAAGACCCCGTATGACCCTCGTCTCGCCGGCGTTGTAGGCCGCAAAGACATATTCCAGAAGTTCGTCCTGAGAACTCGTGTAGCGGCGAAGAAGCCGTGTGAGACGGCCGAGATAGGAGGCTCCGGCCCGGATGTTCTCCCTCGGGTCCAAAGGATTTTTCACTCCATAGACCTTCACCGTCAGCGGCATAATCTGCATAAGGCCCTTCGCCCCGGCGTTGGAGGTTACATTGATTGCGAATTTGGATTCGGTGTAGATTACCGCCGCGAGCATCCTCCAGTCCCAGCCGATGGAGTCGGCGTAGAAGCGAATTATGTCGTCGTAGGGGCTCAGCCTTTTCTGTTCGATGAAAATTTTCGGCGGACGGCTGCTCGAGTGCATCGCCCTGAACCTGTCCACCATATCGGGGAACGAATCCCTTGAGGTGTAGTCCGAAATCCATCGGTTCACCTGCTTCATCTGGGCATTGCGGTCGGAGCGCATCACCCAGCAGACCTCCTTGCAGACAGGGCGGGATTTAAGCACGGAATCTATGTGCTCGGCGTGCCTCAGGGAGTCAAACCTCGGAAGAAGCACAAGGTCCACAGCCCCCTTGCGGAGCGAATCCAGGCTTTCCTGCCTTTTGGTGCAGGACTCGACGCAGACCGTGCAGCCGTTTTCGGAGGCGAAATCCTGCAGCATTTCGTAGCTGAGGCCCGCCCACAGCACGTCGTCCCTGATCTGGAACTGCCCGAAATCCAGGACGCAGCGAAGCGTCTCGCCTGCAAAATAGTTCCGTTTGTCTTCGTAGAGTTTGCTCGCGGCAAGCACAACTGCAAGAGCGAAAAGGCAGGCGCCGAGAAGCCCTGCCAAGAACCTCAGGAGGTCCCTGTGCCGCCTTATGAAATTACCTGGAGCGTGCATTTTTTGCGCTGCTGATTGAACTGCTTGAACTTCTGTTGCCGCCGGAAATGCCACCTTCTGAGGATCCGCCCGAAGCTGATGCTTTGCCGTTCTTGTTCGTTCCGATGTAGAACGGCCAGAAAATGCCCACCTTGACGGCCCTCTGGGTGTAGATGTTGCCGTGGGAGGTGAAATAGTCGTAACTCTGCATCGGCCATCCCTGTCCCGCGTTCATAAACTTCACGAAAATGCAGGCCTTGTACCACTGGATGTTGATGAAGGCGTCGTAGTATGGGCAGTTGCCGTATTTCTGTTCGTTCTGGTTGTACCACACTCCGAGCACAGGATTGTAACCCTGTGCGTACCAGGAAGTTGTGAAATAGGTGTTGAGGCCTATCTGCATCTCCATCACCTTCTTTACCACCGGGAACTGGATGTACCACCGAAGGTTCAGGGCGAACTTAGGCAACGGGAGCACCGTCTCGTCGGAAGAGAGCTGGAACATTGCCTGGTTGTCAAGGTGGAACTTCCAGAGAGTGAAATTCTTCTTGAGGTATGCCGTCATAACGCTCATCGCCCCGCCGTTCTGCTGCACGATGCCGTCCGAGTCATAGTAGAGGTTGTTCGCAAGGAGGGCGTAGCCGAACGACGCGTTCATCTCCCAGCGCGGAATGTCCACTTCGCCGACAATCTTGGTCGTGGAGGCCTTCCCGAAGGAGTTGTCCCACTTGTAGTGGTTGCTCACAAGATGCTGCTGGTAGTAGTCCGGAGCCTTGAGGCCCGTCTCGAAATGCACTTTGAGGTCGAGAGGGCTCTGCCTGTCGCGGCGGAACGGGTAGAAACTTACCTTGAGATTGGCGTTGACGCTGAAATCGTTGACCTCATAGCCCGCGAAGGTGTATTTTCCCGTCGCGTCCCACTCGATGTACTTCTTGAACTTTCCGTTCGCCCCGGCATAGAGGTAGGCGGAGTTGAGAATCATATTCTTCTGCTTTCCGCTGATGAAGACATTCGGGTCGAAATTGTAGTAGGACGCGAGTTTGTCGCCCACTCCGACATCGATTTTCGAAAGGGGAGCGTCGCTTGCCCACGGCTGCAGCCTTATGAACACCTTGTTGTCGAGCCGGAGGGTTCTCAGGGAGTCGTTGGAGGAAGTCGGGTTGAGATAAAAACGGTTCCCGTAGAAGGTCGCCGCCTCGGGGTTCGAGGCCCCGATTTCGTCGGTATATTTCTTCGTGTATATGTCCAAAGTGCTGCTGTGCCCTATGTAGGCGGTGGTTATGTCCTTGTTGAGGGAGTCGGCGCTGTAGGTGAAGGTGCTGTCCTTTTTCGCCTTGATTTTGTTTATGAAGTTGAACGGAATGCGGAAAGTCTGGTCCAGAAAAACCGTGTTCTTCTTGATCGTGTTCTCCGCATCGTGAAGGTTCACAGCGAGTTCGCGCGCATCGAGCGTGGTGTCGCGAATCATCGAGAGGTCAGTAACTCCTCCGTTCTCGCTCTTGGTAATCTTGTTGTGCACAAAGCCCGTGTGCATCATATACTTCTTTCCCAGATAGTTAAGGGCCACAACTGCGTTGCTGTTAGTGACATCCTCCCTCTGGAGCATACCCTTGCCTCCGAATTTGTAGTAGCCGAGGGTGAGGTTGAGCGAAGGGAGTATGTTCTGGCTGGTCCATACCCTCACGTTCATTTCCTCCTTTTCGTCCTTTGCGAAGAGGGTGCCCCAGTAGGCGAGTTCGGTGTACGGGGTCTTGGTGTTGAACATCGGGAGGGAGGAGGCCGAGTAGGAGTAGTCGCGGTAGGGGGTGTAGAAAATGGCGTTGTCTTCCTCCTCACGCTTGAAGAAGTTGTAATACTGCGTGGCAGAGCCGCTTACGCCCTGCCAGGTGAGGTTTATATCGTTGCGTTGCTGCGGGATGTCGTAGAAATAGTAGTTGAACGAGGTGTCCTGCTTCTGGAACTTGAACTGCTGGAAATCCTGGTCCACCGTCCAGAGGACTATCCTCTTGTACTGCAGGGAGTCGGGGAAGGCGAAGGTCTCGAGGATTCGCGGGGTGTTCTCGCGGACACTGTCCTTGTAGGCCTGGATGCTGTCCTGGCGGTGCATTATGCTGTCGGCGCGGGCCATGAGGATCGGAAGACGCTGCTCATAGTCATATTTCTTCCTCTCTTTGCGGCTGAGGCTCTTATACCATTTGTCGAATGCTGCCTTGGCGACCTCGGTGGAGTCTTTCACGTAGAGGGAGTCGAGGCGGGCGAGTTCGAGGGTGTCGCCTCTGGCAAGGAGGGTGTCGCGGGTTGCGGCCCTTGTCGCCGAGTCCTTGATGGCGATGTAGTATTTGAATTTGAACGGGTCCTTGAACTCGAGCGAGTCGGGGATGCGGATTGTGTCCGCCGGGTTCACATAGATGGTGTCTGAGGCGGCCTTTGCGCTGTCGGAAGCGGCCTTGAGGGAGTCAGTGTGCTGAGGCTTTACGCTGTCCCGGTGGGAGGCTCTGACGCTGTCGGTGCGCGTTGAGGCTTCGAGCGAATCTGCGGCCCTTCGCTGCGCGGCAATCCTTCCCGCGTCGACTCCGAAAACCTGAAGGGAGACGAGGGTTACGACTGCCACCGGCAGCAGAAATTTGCTCTTGAACGCCATCCTATGCTGTTTTTATACTAATATGTCCCCTGCGGGGCCTATTGCTTCTAAGGCCCTGTCCGCCTGAGAACTCAAGTTTATATCAATTCTATGCCTTCGGCCTTCATCTCTGAAAGGGCCTTGCGGTGACCGTCAGGGTCAACGTAAGCGAGGGCTGATGTGAGAAGTTTTACCTTATATCCTGCCTTCAGAAGGTCCTCGGCGGTGTTCCGCACGCAGAACTCTGTGGCGATACCGCAGACGTAAACCGTCTGGATGTCAAGCAGTTCGAGGATTTCTCCGAGCGGCTGTCCGGCGCTGTTGAGGCCCTCAAATCCGGAGTACTGCTCCCGGGTCCTGTCGCAGCCCTTGTCGAAGGTGAGCTCTTCACTTGCGTAGGGCTTGAGGTCATCGTGGATTTCCCCTCCGCGGGTGCCTGCTACGCAATGCACGGGCCAGGTGCCTCCGAAGCCCGTAAATGAGCTGTGGTCTGCGGGGTGATGGTCCCGGATGAAAAGGATGGGGAAGGTGTCGAGGATTTCAACCTCGGCCTCGCCTTCCTGGGAGCCGGTGCGGCTGTCGATGAAATGGAGCGCCTCCTTGACAGCGTTCTCGGCGTTTCCGCACGCGAGCGACCCGTCAATGAAGTCGTAAAGCATATCCACAACCACCAGTGCAGCGTTCTTTTCCATATATATACCTTTTATATTCAATAATTTGCGTTACCCTGTTCCGCCGGAGGGTTAAATCTCCTTGAATTCGTTGATTTCCCTGACGAGGCGGTTGAGGATTTCGTTTTTCGTGGCCGCGAGGTCATCAGAAATGTCCACCTTGTAGTAGTGCGGATTTATGAGCCTTCGCTCCGACGGGCTGAAGTGCGCGAGGGTGTATTTGTAGTACTCCCTCTTTTCTCCGAGGCTCCTTTCGGGGGCCACCCTTTTCCCGCTGGCGATTGCCGGAATCTGAAGCGGAGTCGCGGTGTAGGACCCTTCTGCAAAGGTTTTGAACTTGTAGCGGTCGTACTCGTCATAGACCGTGAACTCCTCGCCGCGCTCGATTTTGCGGCTGAGGCTGTCGCCGCGAAGGCAGGTGACGTCCACTTTGAACACATCGCCCTTCTCTTCGTCGTGCTTGAGGATGCGGTAGGTGATCTGGAAGCCCGGGTTGATGAGCTTCACCTTGTCCTCGGAGCGCTTCAGAACCGGGGTGCCGTCAATCTGAACGAGCTTATAGACGTTTCCGAAGCACGGATTGGCCTTGCTCGTCGCAATCGCGTCGCCCACGCCGTAGCAGTCGATGGCCGCGCCCTGCCTCTCAAGGTCGGAGATCAGGTACTCGTCCAGCGAGTTGGTCGCGAAGATGCGGCAGTTCTCCATCCCGTTGTCGTCCAGCACTTTACGGCACTCGACGGAAAGGTAGGCAAGGTCGCCGCTGTCGAGCCGCACACCGTAGCCGAACGGGTAGTTGTCGTCAATTCCGTTGGCTCTGAAGGCCTTGATGGCGTTCTTGATTCCGCAGTGGAGGGTGTCGTAGGTGTCGATAAGAAGAATGAGGTTTTCGCCGCGATGGGTGTTGATGTAGGTGTCGAAGGCCTCATATTCGCCCTTCACTGAGCAGCCGAAGGTGGTGACATAGCTGTGTGCCATAGTTCCCGTCGAGCCGCAGCCGAAATAGACATCGGTCAGAACATTGGATGTCCCGGCGCAGCCTGCAATGATAGCGGCCTTTGCCCCGTAGGTGGCTGCCCACGGACCGTGGGCGCGGCGTGAACCGAACTCGCTCACAGGGCGGTTGGTGCTGCGGCAGACGCGGGATGCTTTCGTTGCGACCGCCATCTGGTGGTTCATAATGCACAGAAGCGGGGTCTCAAGCACCTGGGCCTCAATCAGAGGGGCCTCCACGGTGATGACCGGCTGGTTCGGGAAGGCAATCTCGCCCTCCTTCATCGCATAGACATTGCCCGTGAAGCGGAGCGTGGAAAGGTATTTCCTAAATTCGGCATATCCGTCCCCCGGGAGGAACTTCTCGAAGAACTCCTCCGGGTGGTTGCCCATCGACAGAATCATCTCCACGACCTCTTCAGTGCCGCTCACCACAGCCCAGTTGTTGTTTTCCGGGGCCACGCGGTAGAACATATTGAAAACGGCGACCGAGTCTTTGTGTCCGCTCTCGTAGAAGGACTTGCCCATCGTGTACTGGTACTTGTCCGAGCAGTATGCTATGTCCTTAAAATCCATAACGTAATTGTTTTCTAAATACGCATAACTGCGTTGATGTCTTAATCTTTATGCCTCAAGCCTGACGCGGTCGCAGCCGCTGCGCTCGCCTTCCTTGAGAGGTATGCTGCTCAGTGCCGCAACCGCTGCGATGAGGATGAAAATGCAGGCGGCAAACTCTGCCCAGTAGGCCCACGGGCTCATAAGGTCGCGGAAACTGTCCGCGGCGTCAACTCCCGGAAGACGGCTCGCGAGGGTCGCGAGGGCGTTGTTGGTGCAGTGCATCAGCATCGTGAGCTTCAGAGAGCCTGTCCTGTAGTAGACATAGCCGAAAAGGCAGCCGAGAATGAATGCCGGGATTGCCTGCCACGGGTTGAGGTGGATAAATGCGAAAAAGAGCGCGGAGAGCACAATCGCCCAGCCCGGCTTCATTTTCTGCAGAAGTCCCCTAAGAACCGTTCCCCTGCAAAGCCACTCCTCGAAGAACGGGGCGAAGATGCAGGAACAGATGACGGTGACCCAGAGCGGTCCTTCAAGAAGACTCGAAAGCGCCTTCTCAAGCCACTCTGGCATAGGCGGAAGCACTTGTCCGCAAAGATCTGAAACAAATGAGGCAGCGAGAGTGGAAACCACGGCGATAAGAGCGATGCACCAGCCCTTGAACCTTCCGAAGTTGTTGCTGTCCAGAGCCACTCCGTCCTCGAAAAGGGCGTTGCGGCGGCTCTTTCCTGCGGCGTAAAGCATTGCGGGAATGAACATTACGGGGTAGGAGAGCAGCATTCCGTACTGAGCCGCGAAATCCGCCGAGTAGAGCCCGAGCCCCCAGGTGATGAGGTTTCCGAGGATGGCCCCAAGCATAAACATAATCAGAACCCAGAAGAACTCACGCCCTCCCATAATAAACCAGGAATAGGCTCCGAACAAGTCGAAGCCTTTCCCGGCAGCATTTTTTCTGTATTTGAAGAATCCCAAAACAGTACAGTTTTATACCATTTATATTATAGGTGTGGAACGCCTATTTGTAAAGCGGAGTAGGGTAGACTCCTGTGTCGGCAAACTCCTTGAACTTCGCGACTACGCCCGGACGGTCTGCCTGGTAGGTGACTCCGAACCAGCGTGAAGGAGTGGAGATGAGCTCGCAACTGGCTTCACCCTTTTTGATGAGGCAGTCCACAGCGTATGGAATGTAGAACTCGGCCTTGATGTTCTCGCTGTTCTCCTTGAGGAATCCCTTGAACACCTCCTCGCTCGCTGCGAAGTAGTCAGGGGTGAATCCCCACATATTCATTGAGCAGAGAGCCTTGTCGGCGAGGATCACGTCCTCTCCTGCGGCGTTGGTCGCGTGGATCTTGCCGTCTTCCTGGCGGATAACATTGTGGTGCTCCTCCACGTGGGTGAGGAATCCGTCCTTGTCGGCGGTTCCGATTCCGCGGGAAACTGAGCCTGAGTCTGAAAGGGTGTTGTCGATTTCAAAGCCCACGAGAGCATATTTGCCCTTTGAACCCTCGTTCTTCTTGAACCAGTCTGCGATGACCTTGAAAGACTCCTTTCCATAGTAGTCGTCTCCGTTGATGACTGCAAAAGGCTCGTTGATTACATCCTTCGCCATCATAAGCGCGTGGTTTGTTCCCCACGGCTTGATCCTTTCAGGGTTCACTGTGAATCCTGCAGGGATTTTGTTGAGCTCCTGAGTCACGAACTCGAACTTGAGCGGAGTGCCGTCGAGGCATTTAACGTTGCTGTAACGCTCTGCGACGTGCTTTTTGAAGTCATCGAGGAAATACTCCCTGACGATGTAAACGACTTTGCCGAATCCGGCCTGAACTGCATCGTAGATTGAATAGTCGATGATGGTTTCCCCGTTAGGGCCGAGGCCGTCCATCTGTTTGAGTCCGCCGTAGCGGCTGCCCATTCCGGCAGCGAGAACAAGAAGTGTAGGTTTCATATTGTATGTGTTTAAAATTTTAATTCCATAATGCTGACGCAAAATCCCACAAAATTAGTTATTTTTGCGGAAATTCTCTTGTTTTGGGCAAAATAAAGGACATACTCTCTCGCGTAAAGCTTTCCGCCTTCGCAAAATTCGCCATAATAGTCCTGGCGATATTCCTCTGTTCGTGGCTGTTCGGCCCGGGCAACACCTTCCCCGCGTGGATCCGTGCAAAGGTGGACATCGCCCGCATAGACCGTCAGATTGAGGATTACAAGAGTAAAACCGAGCAGATGGACTCCCGTATCAGGGAACTCAAGTCCAACCGCGACTCCCTTGAACGCTTCGCCCGCGAGAAATTTCTCTTTTCCGCTCCCGGCGAGGACGTGTATGTACTGGAGGCGGAATAATGGAAGAGGGCGGATTGCTTATTTCTGTCAATATTTGGTCAAAATATATCAACCCGAAATCGAATTTATTCACTAACTTTGTGGGATAAAGCCTCAATTTGTGTAGGATAAAACTGATATAAATATATTAACACACTAAAAATCAAAGAGTTATGTCAAAAGAATTCTCAAGAAGATCTTTTCTCAAAGTGAGCGCTGCCGCAACAGCCGGTCTCGCCGCTATGTCTCCACAGTCGCTTTTTGCAAGCGAGGCTCCCCGCAGCAAAAAGGAAAAACAGGCCGCAAAGACGCTTGACCGCAGGCTCAAGATCCTTGCAGTCGGAGTCGGCGGAAGAGGCGCTTCCGTCCTTGAAGGACTTGAAACAGAGGCGATTATCGGCATCTGCGACGTGGACCTTAAATATGCCGGCCACGTAATCGACCGCTACAGGGAGCTCTACAAACAGCTTCCTAAGGACATAAAGAAAGGTCTTGCTGATGAACTTCCGGTATATACCGACTACCGCGAGATGTATGCTGAAATGCTCGACAAGTGCGACGCCGTTGTCTGCGCCACAGCCGACCACACCCACGCAATCATCTGCGCCGAGGCAATCGCAGCCGGAAAGCACGTTTACTGCGAGAAACCTCTCACCCACACCGTTTACGAGTCAAGGCTTCTTACGAAGCTTGCAGCAAAATACAAGGTAGCCACCCAGATGGGTAACCAGGGCGCTTCCGAAGAGGGCGTAAGGCTCGCCTGCGAGTGGATCTGGAACGGAGAAATCGGCGAGGTGACCCGCGTTGACGCATTCACCGACCGTCCTATCTGGCCTCAGGGCCTGGAGCGTCCGGAGAAAGTTATGGATGTTCCCGACACTCTCAACTGGGAAGCGTTCATCGGACCGGCTCCTATGCGTCCGTACAACTCAATCTACACTCCGTGGAACTTCCGCGGCTGGTGGGATTTCGGAACGGGTGCGCTCGGAGATATGGCCTGCCACATCCTCCACGCTCCGTTCGTAGCGCTCAACCTGGGCTATCCGACCCACGTCGAGGGCTCTTCAACCAAGCTTCTCAGCGAGTCCTGCCCAAGCGCGCAGCACGTCAAGTACACTTTCCCTGCACGTGACAATATGCCTAAGGTCTCAATGCCTGAGGTGGAGGTCAACTGGTACGACGGCGGACTTCTTCCTGACCGTCCGGAGGGACTTCCTGCAGGAGTCAACCTCAACGACAACGGCGGTTGCGTGATTTTCCACGGAACGAAGGACACCCTCATCTGCGGATGCTACGGACGTCGTCCATATCTTGTTTCCGGAAGAGTTCCTGAGGTTCCTCAGACTCTCCGCCGCATTACCGGCGAACACGCTCACCAGCAGGACTGGGTAAGGGCCTGCAAGGAGGACGCTTCAGTCAGAGTGCCTTCAGCTTCAGACTTCAGCGTTGCAGGACCATTCAACGAGATGGTCGTAATGGGTGTGCTCGCAGTTCGTCTCCAGGGCCTCAACCAGGTTCTCGACTGGGACGGAAAGAATATGAGATTCACCAACATCCCTGCAGGTGCGACGGTTCAGTCTATGGTCAAGGACGGCTTCACAATCAAGAACGGCCACCCTTCATTCAAGAACACCTACACCGAGCCGGTTGACGCGAACCAGTTTGCTGAGGAGCTTATCAAGCATCACTACCAGAACGGTTACGCTGAGCGTCTCCCTGAAATGCCCGAATAACTCCGATTATGTCTAAAGGCGCATTGCTCCCGTTAAGCTTTGCGCCTTTGGACGATAAATATGAAAAGTTTTAAATAATTATAACACAATGAAAAAGACAATCGTTATGGCTTCAGCAGCCATCGCGGGCACAATGATGGTAGCATCCTGCGCCTGCAACAACAACTCCAAAAAGGCAGAGGAGCAGACTCCTGCCGCTCCGGAATATACCGTAATCGAAAAGCCTTGCGTTGACCTCGCAGAGTTCACCAAGGACGCCGACGACTACTATGTAATCTTCGACGGAACATCCCTCAAGGGATGGAGGGGCTACGGAAAGGACAATGTCCCTTCACGCTGGTCCATCAAGGACGGCTGCCTCCACTTCGAGGGCACCGGCACAGGTGAGGGCCAGACCGGAGAAGGCGGTGACATCATCTTCTCCTACAAGTTCAAGAACTTCATCCTCGAGTTCGACTGGATGGTGGAGAAAGGTTCCAACTCAGGCGTATTCTACCTCGCACAGGAGACTTCCGCAAAGGATTCACAGGGCAACGAGCAGATCCAGCCGATCTACATTTCCTGCCCTGAGTATCAGATTCTTGACAATGCCAACCACCCTGACGCACTTCTCGGCGTGGACGGCAACCGTCAGTCAGCATCCCTCTACGATATGATTCCTGCAAAACCGCAGAACTTCACCGGATATGACAAGTGGCAGACCGGTAAGATTATGGTTTACAAGGGCACGGTCGTTCACTATCAGAACGGCGCTAACGTTCTCGAGTACCATCTCTGGACTCCGCAGTGGACCGAGATGCTCCAGAACAGCAAGTTCAGCCAGGAAAAATGGCCTCTCGCATTCGAGCTTCTCAACAATTGCGGCGGCGAGAACCACGAGGGCTACATCGGTTTCCAGGATCACGGCGACAATGTGTGGTTCAAGAATATCCGAGTTAAGGTAATGGACTAATGAAAACGGGCGCAAAAAGGCGGATTGCTGCGTTACGCGTTTTGCCCAAATCCTCTGGGCCAACAGGTTGCTCCGGTATTGGGCTTCAACGCAGGCCTTGCACTCCATCCTTTTATCGCCCTTTTTCACTCTTAGTTTTATTTTAAATGAATAATAAATTAAGTTCAATATTGCTGATTGCAGCTGTTGCAGCGGGAACAATGGTTTCCGCTGCATCCTGCAATAAGGCTCCCCAGCCCAAGGCCATCGGAATCCAGCTCTATTCTGTTATGAACCAGATGAAGCAGGATGCCCGTGCGACGCTTGACTCGCTCTCGAGCTACGGCTACAACGCCTACGAACTTGTCCAGTGGGGCGGCGATCCGAATGTGTTCGGGCTCCCTGCGGAGCAATTCAAGGGCATCTGCGACAGCCTCGGCTCCAACATAGTTTCCACCCACTCCTCCCTTATGGAAGACCCCGAGAACGAGGAGGCCGTTATGAACCGGTGGAGGGAACTTTTCCAGATTCAGAAGGCGTGCGGCGGAAAGTATTTCGTCATCCCGAGCTACAAGGTTGAGTACACTCTCGAGAATGTCCAGAAGGAGTGCGAGTACTTCAACCGGGTCGGCAAGGTGGCCGCTGAGTACGGTCTCAAACTCGGCTACCACAACCACTCCGGCGAGTTCGCCCTCATCGAAGGAACGGACAAGGTTATGTGGGAATATCTCGTGGAGAACACGGACCCTGAGTATGTCTGCTTCGAGCTTGACGTGTTTTGGTGCCAGAGGGGCGGACACGACCCTGTGGAGTATCTGAAGAAATACCCTAAGAGAATCGAGCTTCTCCACATCAAGGACGTGTTTGTGATCGGCGAGAGCGGCGAGATTGATTTCGAGTCCATCTTCAACCAGTTCTACGCCAACGGAATGAAAGACTGGTTCGTGGAAATCGAGACTCCTGCCTTCCTCAGGGAGGCCGTTAATCCTGACGGAACTCCATACACTCAGGAGCAGATAGACGCTGCAAAGCTTGATGCTGCCCGCAAGAGCGCCGAGTTCCTCATCAATGCCCCGTATGTGAAGTAGGCGGCAACCGATTTAAACTTAAAAGGGGGATGGCCAAAAAGTCTTGAACTTTGAGGTCATCCCCTTTTAATGTGCGGTGGGAGAGAGGCCGAATAAAAAGATGGGATACAAGGCTCTCGACGAACCCAATACCGGAGCAACCTGTAGGTTGTGAGGATTTGGGTGAGAAGAACAACGCAGTAGACCGCTTTTTATTAGGCCTCTCGTTTATTTCTTGATGCAGCGGACAGACGCTCCAAACGACTTCTTGTCGTACGCCCCAATCTGCAGGTCAGGCTTGTCCTCGTAGATGTAGCGGCAGTAGGCCGAAGCGGAGTCGCACTCGTCGGCGGTCCAGAAAACTGCATATTCCTGCAGACCGCTGAACTGTCCGTCAGAGCCTGCGGAAAGGTTCGCATAGCCCACCGGAAGCACGCTGAGGCCGGACTCGTTGGTGATTTTCACCTTAGGCCAGTAGGTCCAGAGCGTCACGGCGTCGTAGTTGTAGGTGGCGTCCACCATCAGCTTTCCCGCAATTCCCTCGATGGTCTTGCCCTTTTCGGCGTTCTCCGCTCCAAGGTCCTTCGCAAGGCCGACCCAGTCTTCGTCGGAAGGAAGGCTCCAGCCCGTCGGGCAGGCAGTCTTCGCGTCCTCCCAGTTAAGGTAGCTTCCGAAAACGTCCAGCATCGCAGGGGAGTTCACGTATGGCTTTCCCTTGTCTTCAAGGGCTACATTTCTCTTGAGCCACCAAACGCCCCCGACCTTGCTGGCATAGTAAACCGTGCCGTTGTCGGTGAATGAGGAGTCTGCGAAGTTGAGGAAAATGCCGTTGATGGAGCCGTCCTGAATGCCGCCCTTTACGATATCCACCTGCTGCGTTCCCGTTGTGGAGGAATAGTAGCCGTCGGCAAAGGCGTAGGCGCTGACGGAGGTGCTGCGGAGAGTGTCGGCGTCGAAATACTTATGGTCGCAGTACTTGTAGGTGAAACTCATCACCCCCTCGTCGAGCGTGTCCTTCACTGTCCTGGAGCCTTCGGTTATGGTGTAGGCGTAGCCCACGGTGCCGCCCTCCGGATGGGTGATTCCGTTCCCGAGGACGAAGGTTACCTCCTGCTGAGGATTCACGAACGAAGGGATGCTCTTGAAGGTGAGGCTTCCGCTCAGAGAGGGAAGCGAGGTGTCCTCATCGTCCTTCTTGCAGGCGAGGGCGCAGACAAGTGCCGCTCCCACCGCGAGGTATGTTACAATTCTGCTTTTGCTGACCATATATTATGTATCTAAATTTTCAAAATGTGGTCTGAGGTTAAATAAAAGATGGAGTGCAAGGCTTGCGGCGAAGCCCAATACCGGAGCAACCTTGGGGTTGTGAGGATTTGGGCAAGACGTATAACGCAGCAATCCGCTTTTATTTAATCTCAGACACCTCAGAACTCAACGACCGGGGCAGTCTCAGCACCCTCCTGCGCCTCGAAATATCCCTTTGCCTGGAATCCGAAAATGGAGGCGATGAGATTCTTGGGGAACACTCTGATTGCGGTGTTGTACTCCCTTGCTTCCTGGTTGTAATTCTTCCTTTCGGTTGCAATCCTGTTCTCGGTGCCTTCGAGCTGGGCCTGAAGATCGCGGAAATTCTCGTTTGCCTTCAGGTCAGGATAGGCCTCGCTGATTGCCATAAGGCGTCCCAGAGCGCTTCCAAGCTCTCCCTGAGCCTTCTGGAACTCGGCTATTTTCTCCTCGGTGAGGTCGTCGGCGCTGACGGTAACCTGGGTTGCCTTCGCCCTTGCCTCGACAACGCCCTCGAGGGTGGAACTTTCGTGGGAAGCATATCCCTTCACCGTCGCGACGAGGTTCGGAATGAGGTCCGCCCTTCTCTGATAGACGTTCTCAACCTGTGACCAGGCGGTCTTTACGCCCTCTTCGCTCTTTACAAGACCGTTATAGGCGCTGACGGCCCAAATTACGACAACCGCCACGACTGCAAGAGAAATGAGTGTGACTGTCAATTTTTTCGTTTTCATAAAACCTTAGTTTTTTGTTGTTAGTTGTTGGGTTTCAGCGGCGAGGACCATCTGTCCGCACGGAGGAGGGCAAAATTTACCGCGCCAATCCTGCAAAGATGCACAATTTTTCGCGATTTTTCCTACATTTGACAAAAATTCGGAAATATGAACTCTCATACAGCAAAAATATCGGCCTTTTTCGCCGCCGCGGCCCTTCTACTCAATTCTTGTGCCGAGTACGGCTATGTCCGCATCACGGGCTATGCGCAGGGCGGAACCTACACCGTTCAGGCCGACCTTGGCGGCACAAAAGCGAAGCCCGAGGAACTCAAGGCCCACATCGACTCCATCCTTACGGAAATTGACAACGCCGTCTCAGGCTACAACAAATCCTCGGTTCTGAGCCGCTTCAATGCGGGGGAGAGCATTGAAAGAAATGCGATTTTCGAAGAACTGTGCTCGCTCGGGGACCGTTATTGTGAAGAAACTGGCGGCGCCGTTGACGTGTGGTCAGCCCCGCTTTTCGACATCTGGGGCTTCGGATTCACAAGGGATTCCCTCCCGACGGAGGCCGCGCTCGGGGCCGCAAAAGCGCTATGCACTCAGCATAAGAAGGTGAATTTCAATGCGATAGCCCAGGGCTACAGCAGTGACCTGGTAGCGGAATACCTCAAGAAGAGGGGAGTCAAGAATATGCTCGTTGACATAGGAGGGGAAATGTATGCCCAGGGCGTGAACCCGTCGGGGAAGAACTGGACAATCGGCATAGACACCCCAGAGGACGGGAATTTCAACCCGGGAGAGAAGCTCAGCAGCATCTGCACCCTCCCCGCGACCCCCTGCGGAATAGTGACCTCAGGGAACTACAGGAAGTTCTACCTCAAGGACGGGAAGAAATACGCCCACACAATCGACCCCCGCACAGGCTATCCGGTAACTCACAGCCTTCTGAGCGCCACCATAATTTCAAAGGACCCGGACTCCGCTCGCAACGCCACCGACGCCGATGCCTACGCCACATTCTGTATGGTAGTGGGCCTCGAGCAGGCTCAGCGCTTCATCAATTCCAACCCCCACCTCGACGCCATCCTGATCTACGACGAAGGCGGTCAGATGAAAATCTGGCGCTCGGACGCTGCCGAGTAATCGAGGCACAAGGTAGCAATCCGCTCTTATTCAGCCTCGTATGGCTCGTTGAACGGCATCAGGAACGGATTCTTGGTGCGCTCGTCGGCAATCGTCGTGGAGCGGCCGTGGCCTGGGAGAACATCGATGTCGCCCGGGAGGTGGAGAAGCTTTGTGAAGATGCTTCTCATCAGAGCGTCGTAGTCGCCGCCCGGAAGATCGCTTCTGCCGATGCAGCCCGCAAAGAGAGTGTCGCCGCTGAAAAGCACCTTCCAGCCCTCGTCCGAGGCGCTTTTCTCGGAGTTCCCGTTTTCTGAGGATGAAGCTGCCTCCGAGCCTTCACTGAATGACTTGTGGGCGATTTCCCTGCACAGATAGCAGACTCCGCCGGCGCTGTGGCCTGGGGTGAATAGAACCTTGAGATCAAGACCGCGGCTTTCTTCGCCGCCAGTCCCTGCTGCGCTCTGCCCGGCCCCATCTTCGCCCTCCTTTTGGAGTTTCACTCCCTCGTCAGTTATGAGAATGTGGTCGCCGTCCTCGACGGAGATGATTCTTGCGGAGAAATCCTCAGTGACGGCGTGACCGATGTTTCGGCATAGGGCGGGAAGGGCCCCGACGGTGACCTCCTCACCTATATTCATATATACGGGGATGTCGAAACTTTCGCAGAGGCGGTGCACTCCGTAGGTGTGGTCGGGGTGAGCGTGGGTAAGAAGAGCCGCAACGGGGCGAAGAGCGCGCTCCCGGATGGTGCCGCTGAGCTTTTCCCAATCCTCCTCGGTGTCAAACCCCGGGTCAATAATGACACATTCCCCGGCATCCTCTCTCCAAAGAAGATAGCAATGCTCCTCAAAACTGTTGAATTTGAATTTCTGAATCCTTATCATAATGTTCCTTTTTTTCATCCGGGCCCTGCAGCGGGGGGGGAGCCCCCTTCTTATAAACTTGCCACATCGCCCCTTCGTTTGCCACATATAGCCAAAATTGGCCGATTTTTCTTTTTATCGCACAAAAATACGAAAGTAATTCTTAACTTTGTCCGATTATGTACGTCAAAAGTACTGCATAGTCGTATGGATTTGCGCTTCGGCGATGGCCCGAAGAAGATATGAAACCATATAAGAACGAACGGATAACGAAATAAACTTTATTATATGCATATAGCAATCGCCGGAAACATCGGCAGCGGAAAAACCACACTCACAAGGATGCTTGCCGCCCAGTACAACTGGACTCCAAGATTCGAGTCTGTTGACTACAACCCCTATCTTGCTGATTTCTAC
Source organism: Flexilinea sp. (assembly GCA_963589825.1). Classification (GTDB taxonomy): domain Bacteria; phylum Bacteroidota; class Bacteroidia; order Bacteroidales; family UBA932; genus Cryptobacteroides. Next base: position 28,899 of record CAVAMP010000008.1, read on the forward strand.
GAAGATATGGAACGCTGGTCATTCAATCTCCAGATTTATTTCCTCAACAAACGCTTCAAGGACGTTGTGGAAATCAGCAAAAGCAACGAAGTAATCATCCAGGACAGGACCATCTACGAGGACGCGCGCATCTTCGCTCCGAACCTCCACGGGATGGGGCTGATGTCCACGAGGGATTTCGAGAACTACTCCGACCTCTTCGACCTTATGATGTCGCTGGTGAACCCGCCTGACCTGCTGATTTACCTCCGCTCGTCCATCCCTAACCTCGTGAGCCAGATTCAGAAAAGGGGCCGCGAGTATGAGAAGAGCATCCGCATCGACTACATCACCGGTCTTAACGAGAGGTATGAGAGCTGGATCAAGGACTACAAGTCCCGCCTGCTCATCCTTGACGTGGACCGTCTGAAGTTCGAGAGCAATCCCGACGATTTCCGTGAAATCTGCGATAAAATTGACGCCGAGCTTTTCGGCCTCTTCAAATAATTGACCTCCGGACAGTTGCCCCAGAGCGGGGTGAGCCGTCCGGATTTGTTTAATTTTTAAAACAACAACTATGGACAACAAAAGACTGACTATTATCGACTTTGTTGAGAAATACACCCGTCAGTACGCTCAGAACACATTTCTGCGCGAGAAGGTGAACGGAGTTTGGACCGAGACCAGTTTCGAGCAGACCCGCAAGATGGCCTACTGCATAGGCGCGGGACTTATGAAACTCGGACTCAACAAGGGCGATAAGGTTTCTCTTATTTCAGAAGGACGCAATCTCTGGCCTATAACCGAGATGGGTATACTCTATGCCGGCGGCGTTAACGTTCCGCTTTCAGTCAAACTCGAGGAGAGCAACGACCTCATTTTCCGAATCAAACATTCGGATTCAAAGTATGTCGTAACCTCAGCTTCCCAGCTTCCTAAGGTGCGCAAGGTCATTCCTGAGTGCCCTGCTGTGGAGAAAGTCATCGTGCTTGACCCGCTCCAGGAGTACGGCGAGAAGGAAATCTGCATCACTGAAATCCAGAAAATGGGCGACGAGTTCCTCGCATCTTCACCGGAGGAGTTCGTTCAGAGATATAAATCCGTGGGCCCGGACGACTACGCCAACATCAGCTACACTTCCGGCACCACCGCAGACCCTAAGGGAATCCTCCTCACTCACCGCAACTACACGGCGAATGTGGAGCAGGCCCACTCCGTCATCGGCATCAACGAGGACGACGTTATGCTCATCATCCTTCCGCTCGACCACTGCTTCGCGCACGTCGCCGGATTCTACACGATGATGTCTTTCGGCGCTTCAATTGCCACAGTGCCTCAGGGACGCAACGCCATCGAGGCCCTCAAGAATATCCCTATCGCCATCAAGGAGACCCGTCCTGCTGTGATGCTTTCAGTGCCTGCTCTCTCAAAGAGCTTCAAGAAGGCCATCGAGAGCGGCGTGAAGGCAAAGGGACCGAAAGTTCAGAAACTTTACGATTTCGCGGTCAAAAATGCAATCGCATATAATAAGGAAGGCTACAACAAGGGAGGCAAGGACTTCTGGAGATGGCCTTTGGTGAAACTTTTCGACAAGATTCTCTTCAAGAGCATCCGCGAGAGCGCATTCGGAAACAGAATGAGGTTCTTCGTGGGCGGAGGAGCGCTTTTGGGCATCGACCTCCAGAAATACTACTACGCAATCGGAGTTCCTATCTATCAGGGCTACGGCCTTTCTGAGGCAACCCCTATCATCTCCGCAAACTCAAAGGATCACCACATCCTCGGCTCGTCCGGAATGGTTGTGCGCCCGATGGAAATCAAAATCTGCGACTCCGAAGGCAACGCGCTTCCTCACGGCGAGAAGGGCGAAATCGTCATCAAGGGCGAGAACGTTATGGCCGGCTACTGGAAGAATCCTAAGGCTACCGCCGAGACTGTCGTTGACGGATGGCTGCACACGGGCGATATGGGATATATGCTCGATGACACCTATCTCTATGTCACAGGACGTTTCAAGTCCCTTCTCATCTCTTCCGACGGCGAGAAATACTCTCCGGAGGGAATCGAGGAGGCTCTCGTCGCAAACTCCAAGTTCATCTCCCAGGTCGTTCTCCACGACAACCAGGACCCATACGTGGCGCTTCTTATGGTGCCTAACAAGGAGGCTCTCGCCGACTATATGAAGAAGGAGCATCCTGAGGTGGATCCGTCTTCGGAGGCCGGAAAGAGGATGCAGCTCGGAAAGATCCAGGCTGAGGTTGACCAGTATCGCGCAGGCGGGGCTTACGCGGGCCTGTTCCCTGAGAGGTGGCTTCCGACCGCAATCTGCGTGCTTCCGGAGCCTTTCACCGACAAGAACCATATGGTGAACTCCACTATGAAGATTGTGCGCGGAAAGGTTGAGGAGGCTTATGCGGACAGGCTGAAGTTCGCCTACACCGCCGAGGGCAAGAACATTGTGAACGACTATAACTTGTCTTCACTTTAGGCTTTATGGGGGAGTGGCCGCTGGGGCCTCTTCTCCATATCAATTTGACTCTTATTTAAAAATTATAATCAACTAAAAATTTAATAATCAAATGAGTAAGAAAAACGGAAACATCCTTGCGATTGCAGTGATGTTCGCACTCTTCTTTATGATTGCGTTCGTCACGAACTTCGCAGGGTCAATGGGAGTGATTGTAAAGAATCAGTTCCTTGGAGACAGCTCAAGCGCAAAGGCTCTTTCACAGCTGGGATCGCTTGCAAACTTCATCGCATACGCTTGTATGGGTATCCCTGGCGGAATCATCCTCAAGCGCAAGGGTTATAAATTCACAGCCCTTCTGGCCGTCATCATCGGTCTCGTGGGTGTGGCCATCCAGTGGATCTCAGGTCCTGCGGAGTCATTCCTCATCTATGTGATCGGCGCGTTCGTTGCAGGTTTCTCAATGTGCCTTCTGAACATCGTCGTGAACCCTATGCTGAACACTCTCGGCGGCGGCGGAAACACCGGTAACCGTCTCATCCAGTTCGGCGGCTCCTGCAACTCAATCGGCGGAACAATCGCCCCGATTCTTCTCGGCTACCTCGTGGGCGGAAGCGTTGAAAACGCATCTGTAAGCGACGCAGCTCCTGCAATGATCATCGCGATGGCAATCTTCGCCCTTGCAGCTGTCATCATCGCCCTTACCAAGATTCCTGAGCCTCACATGGAGACTCCGGAGGAGAAGGCTGCCCGCAAGGCCGGAAATGCCCCTAAGGACCCGTACAGCCCGCTTTCATTCCGTCATTTCGTTCTCGGCGCTATTGCGATTTTCTTCTATGTCGGCATCGAGGTCGGCATCCCTAACACCGCAAATGTCTATTTCTCCGAGATTCCTTGGGTCGGACCGGCTCTCGCAGGAACTATGATTGGAGCTTACTGGTTCTGTATGATGCTGGGCCGTCTCGGCGGCGGACTCATCGGCGGCAAGGTGTCTTCAAAGAGCATGCTTTCAGCGACTTCCGCTCTTGCAATCGTTTTCTGCCTCTGCATCATCTTCATCCCTGAGACAGCGAAAATCGGCCTCTTCGGCAAAGAGATTCCTGTTTCACTTCTCTTCGTGACCCTTTGCGGATTCTGCACCTCAATTATGTGGGGAGCAATCTTCAACCTCGCAGCCGAGGGACTCGGAAAGTACACTGCAGCGGCTTCCGGCATCTTTATGGCGCTGGTTTGCGGCGGCGGAATCATTCCGTTCTTCCAGAACTTCATCGCCGACAAGGTTGGCTCTCTCCAGAGCTACTGGGTGCTCATCGTCTGCCTTGCATACCTTCTTTTCTACGGCCTGGTGGGCAGCAAGAACGTGAACAAGGATATTCCTGTTGACTAATTTCGCGGAGGACTGAATTATGGCAGAATCATTTGACAAGCAGTACGTCATCGGCATCGATGTCGGTGGACAGACAACAAAAATGGGCGTAGTTGACGCCCGCGGACAGGTTCTCGCGCAGACCGTCATCCGTTCCGACAATTATGCGGACGCCGAGCCATACCTCGACGAGGTGGCCGCCGCCCTCAACAAAATCATCGCTGAGGCCGGAGTAAAGGGTCAGATTCGCGGAATCGGAATCGGTGCGCCTAACGGAAACTACTACACCGGAATGGTGGAGATGGCTCCGAACGTGATTTGGGCGAAGAACGGCGCAATCCCTGTAGCCAAGATGCTCAGCAAGAGGATGAAAGGCATTCCTGTGGCTCTCACCAACGACGCCAATGCGGCGGCTGTGGGCGAGATGACCTACGGAGCGGCCCGCGGTATGAAGAACTTCATTATGATTACTCTCGGCACCGGAGTCGGCAGCGGAATCGTCATCAACGGCGAGGTCGTTTACGGCCACGACGGTTTTGCCGGCGAGCTCGGCCACGTGAGGGTGGTCCGCAGCAACGGCCGTCAGTGCGGCTGCGGCAGGTTCGGCTGTCTTGAGGCCTACTGCTCCGCAATCGGAGTGGCGCGCACGGCAAGGGAGTGGCTCGAAATGGGTGACGAACCTTCGCTTCTCCGCGGCCTGGACAACATCTCCTCAAAGGATGTGTACGATGCAGCAAAGCAGGGCGACGCGCTTGCCCTGAGGGTGTTCGCCTACACGGGCCGCATCCTCGGAGAGGCTTTCGCGGACTTCATAGCCTTCAGCGCCCCTGAGGCAATCGTCCTTTTCGGCGGCCTCGCTCGCAGCAAGGAGTTCCTCACCGGCCCTATCACCGAGGCGATGAACAACAACGTCCTGGGCATCTGGAAGGACAAGGTGCAGCTCGTCTATTCTTCCCTCAAGGAGTCTGACGCGGCCATTTTGGGTGCTTCTGCTCTTGCCTGGGAGTTGTAGTAAAAACCGCCTGAGCGGCGCATCTGACTGCGTTGTGCTTCGTCGCTTAAATCCTCACAGCCGGGAGGTTGCTGCGGTTTAAGCTCCTCGCGAGCCTTGCATCTGCACCACTCATACGATTTTTACCCGCTTTACATACAGTTAAAAAGGGGAGTGACCGAAGAGTCACTCCTCTTTTTTGTTGCTGAGTGTATAAAGAGGTTGAATAAAGTTGACGCGGAATTTGCGCTGGTATTCCTTCGGGGTCATTCCGACTTCGCGGAGGAACATCGCTGAGAAATAGGCGTTGTCGTCGAAGTTTACGCTGTAGGCTATCTCCTTGATGCTCAGGGAGGACTCGGTCAGAAGACGGCAGGCCTCCTGGATGCGCAGCCCCAGGACATAGCGGGCAGGGGAGATGGAGGTGTACTCGCGGAACTTTTTCCTGAACCACGAATAGCTCATCCCGAGTTCCTTCGACAGGGCCTCGAGGTCAAGATCTTCGCAGAACTTTTCCCTCATTATGGCCTTTGCCGCGTCGATTTTGGCGGCGGCGTAGTCCTCGGCCACGGCGCGGTTGGTGTCGTAATAGACCGCCATTCCGAAAAGCATATTCACCACTCCCGCGAGAAGCTGCTGGTAGGAGGTCTTCTCCTGCTGGGCCACCTGAATCGCCCTGTTGTAGAGATTCACAATGTCCTCCTTCACCCCGACGCTGTAGACGGTCTTCTCCAGAAAACCCTTCTCCCGCCTCTCTTCGATGACCGGGCCCTTGAACCCAATCCAGTACTCCTCCCATCCGGTCTCCCGGTCGGGGAAATAGCTGTGCCACACTCCGGGCCTCAGCAAAATCATTTCTCCACAATTTACCGGAATTTCCTCGCCTGCGGCAGTGTAGAGAACGCCTCTGCCGGAGTGGATGTAGAGCAGCTGCCAGCTGTCCAGAATCCTGCCTTTCTTGACGTCGAAATAAAATCCGTCCGGGTGCTTTTCGGCCGGTGGATAGCTTGCATAGCCCTTTTCGACCGTCTGCGTGCCCACCGTGTTCACCACGATTCCCCATTCCTCGTCCTTAGGAGCGCTGATGAGGTACTTTATGCTTTGAACTTTTCCCATAACGGCGGCTAAGTTAGCAAGGAATTTTCGTAAAATCAAAAAACAAAATTCTTTAGGCATAAAGATGCGCGGGATGCGGGCCGGATTGAGTTCCTTTGTGAAACTCAAAAGTGACCACAAAAGTTTCGCAATGCGAAACTTTACAAGGGCTTCTGCCCGCCGGCCCTGGTGGCCGAAAAAATCCCCCTGACAGGGGGTGCAGGGGGTTCAGATAAAATGAGGGTAGGTTTGTGTGAGGGCAAAAGTGCGTGGGATTTAAGAGCTTGATTAGAGGGGGAAGGGTTATATATAGATACTTGCGAAACATAAAGTGACCACATAAGTCTCTACATCGGATGGCATCAATAGCAATAGACCTCGGCGCGACAAGCGGGCGCGCAGTTCTCGGCCGTTTCAAGGGCGAGAGCATTGAAACTGTGGAAGTACACCGTTTCCCGAACCATATAGTAAGAGAGCGCGGACGCTACTGCTGGGACCTTCTTTCGCTCTGGCGGGAAATCCTTGAGGGACTCCGCAAGGCCGCCGTCGCTGCCGAGACTCGTGGAGAGAAGATTGAAACCATTGGCGTGGACACCTGGGGAGTGGATTTTGTGCTCCTGGGCTCCGACGGACACATTCTCGGCGAGCCCCGTTCCTACCGCGACCCCTACACCGCCGGCATTCCTGCAGAATTTTTTGAGATTATCCCCCGCGAGGACCTGTACCGCCGCACCGGGATACAGATTATGGACTTCAACTCCGTCTTCCAGCTCTATGCCCAGAGGAAGGAGGGCAATTCGGCGCTGAAGGCTGCCGAAGGGCTGCTTTTTATCCCGGATGCGGTTTCATATCTTCTTTGCGGCGAGAGAGTCTGCGAATACACGATTCTCTCCACTTCCGCCCTTATGAACCCTGCCACGCGCGACTTTGACGACGCTGTCCTTGAGGCCGCAGGAGTGAGCAGAAGCCTTTTCGGACGCCGAGTCATGCCGGGCGAAGTCATCGGGGAAATCACTCCCGAGGTCGCAGCCGAGACGGGTCTTCCAATGGGAGTGAAGGTTGTTGCCGTTGCGGGTCACGACACCGGGTCGGCTGTTGCCGCAGTGCCTGCCGAGGACGGGGATTTTGCCTATCTGAGCTCCGGGACCTGGTCGCTGATGGGCGTGGAGACTCCGGGGCCGATTGTGACAGGGGAGTCGTTCGAGATGAATTTTACAAACGAGGGCGGAGCCGAAGGGAACATCCGCTTTCTGAAGAATATAACCGGGATGTGGCTGCTGGAGAGGTGCCGCGAGGCGTGGAAGAAAGAGGGGAGGGAGTATGGCTACGGGGAGATTGCCTCGATGCTTCAAGGCTGCGCCGATGCTGAGAGCTTGGGTGCAGATGGCGTTGAGGCTGAAGTTTGCGACAGTGCTTTAAGGCAGGCTCAGTCACTTCCAAGCCTTTTCAAGAGTCTTATAGACCCGGATGACCCTCTGTTCGCGAACCCCGAGGATATGCCCAGGGCAATCAGGGAATACTGCGCCGCGCACTCTGAGAGCGTGCCCGAGAGCGATGAGGAGGTGGTCCGCTGCATATTCTCATCCCTCGCGCTGAAATATCGCCTGGTGCTCTCGCGCCTCGGAAAACTGTCGGGAAAGAACATCCGGCGGCTCAATGTCATCGGCGGAGGCTCCCGCAATGAGGCTCTTAATCAGATGATTGCATCTTCCATAGGCCTTGAGGTCGTGGCCGGTCCTTCCGAGGCGACTACAGTTGGAAACCTTATGGCGCAGTTCGTCGCTCTGGGCCTCGCCCCGTCGATGTCCTCGATGCGCGCCGCCCTTGCCGCCGACCCTGCCCTCAGAAGGTTCTATCCCCGCGACAGAGCCCTCTGGGACGCCGCCTACGAGCGTTATTTAAAGGTAATCGGGGAAGAATAGAAGCCATATCAGGTAATGGAATATATCCCCCCCCCCGATGGAAGATTACTTATAGAAGCAAATAACTGAATATCAAAAATATAACAATATAAAATATGAAACAGGAAAATATAGAAAAAGCATACGCAATCGCTAAGGAACGCTATGCGGAATTTGGAATCGACACTGAAAAAGCTCTCGCCCAGATGGACGACTTCCACCTCAGTATGCACTGCTGGCAGGCGGATGACGTGAAGGGATTTGAGGTTCAGGCAGGAGCGCTTTCGGGCGGCATCCAGGCAACGGGCAACTACCCCGGAGCGGCACGCAACATCGACGAGCTCCGCGCCGACATCCTCAAGGCGAAAAGCCTTATCCCGGGCACCCACAGGCTCAATCTCCACGAAATCTACGGCGATTTTCGGGGCAAGGCAGTAGACAGGGACGAAGTCACTCCGGAGCATTTCCGCAGCTGGATTGAGTGGGGAAGGGAACACAGGACTCCGCTCGATTTCAACTCCACGTCTTTCTCCCACCCCAAGAGCGGCAACCTTTCCCTCGCGAACCCCGACAAGGGCATAAGGGACTTCTGGATTGAGCACACAAGGCGCTGCAGGGACATCGCAGATGAGATTGGAAAGGCTCAGGGCGACCCTTGCATTATGAATTTATGGATTCACGACGGATGCAAGGACGTGTCCGTGAACCACTACCTCTACCGCAGCCTGCTCAAGGAGTCGCTCGACGAGATTTTCGCCGATAAGAAGGAGAATATGAAGGACTGCATAGAGGGCAAGGTCTTCGGCATCGGACTGGAGAGCTTCACTGTGGGCTCGCACGACTTCTACACCGCTTACGCCGCCAAAAACGGAAAGATCCCGACCATCGACACCGGCCACTATCACCCGACCGAGAGCCCTGCAGACAAGATTTCGGCCCTTCTGTGCTTCGTTCCCGAGCTTATGCTCCACGTCAGCCGTCCGGTCCGCTGGGACTCCGACCACGTCACCATTATGGATGACAACACCACCGAACTCTTCGCCGAAATCGTCCGCGCAGGCGCCCTTGACAGGGTTCACTACGGCCTGGACTACTTCGACGGCGCGATGAACAGGGTGGGCGCATACGTCATTGGCTCCCGCGCTGCGCAAAAATCGATGCTCCGCGCCCTTCTGGAGCCGACATCCCTCATCTCAAAGTACGAACTCGAAGACCGCCATTTCGAAGTCCTCGCCCTCGAGGAGGAGTGCAAAGCCCTCCCGTGGAACGCCGTCTACGACGAGTACTGTCTCCGCTCCGGTGTCCCTGCATCTACCGAATTTATCGGGGAAATCCAGCGATATGAGAAGGATGTGACCTCAAAAAGATAGGCATTATGAAATTACTCTTAGGACTTCTCATAATCGCGATAGGCAGCTTCTGCCAATCAAGCTCATACGTCCCGATCAAAAAGGTGAAACAGTGGAGCTGGGAGAGCTTCTGGCTCGTGCAGGGAGTCTTCGCCTGGATAGTCTTCCCTCTTCTGGGCGCCCTTCTCGCCGTCCCAAGCGGCAGCTCCCTCGGGCAGATTCTCTCTTCTGACAGCTCCGCAGCCCTCAAAGCCGCCCTCTACGGCGCCCTCTGGGGCGTTGGCGGCCTCACCTTCGGCCTCAGTATGCGCTATCTCGGCGTAGCCCTCGGCCAGTCCCTCTCACTCGGCCTTTGCGCCGCAGTAGGCACTCTCCTTCCTGCAATCTTCGCCCGCGAAGACCTCTTCCACGGCAGCGGACTCATACTTCTGATTGGAGTCTGCCTCACCATTGCCGGCATTGCCGTCATAGGCTACGCCGGAGCCCTCCGCTCGAAGGGAATGAGCGAGGAGGAAAAGAAAAAGGCCGTGCAGGAGTTCGCCCTCACGAAGGGCCTTCTCATCGCGGTGCTCGCCGGAGTGATGTCGGCCTGCTTCAGCCTCGGACTCGATGCCGGAAAAACTCTCCAGACTCCCGGGATGAAACCGCTCTTCGCCACCCTCCCCGCCACCCTTATGGTGACTCTCGGAGGCTTCGCCACGAACGCCGCCTACTGCCTCTACAAAAACTGGAAGAACCGGACCTTCTCCGACTACGCAAAGAAGGATGTCCTTGGGGGCAATGTTCTTTTCTGCGCCCTCGCGGGCCTATTGTGGTACAGCCAGTTCTTCGGCCTCGGCGTGGGCAAGTCCTTCTTTGAGGAAGGCAGCATAGCGATGAAATTCTCCTGGTGCATCCTGATGGCCCTCAATGTTCTTTTCTCAAACCTCTGGGGCATCATCCTCAAGGAGTGGAAGGGGAGCGGCCGCAAGACCGGAGTGGTGCTTGTGTGCGGGTTGCTGCTGCTGGTCTTTTCGCTCATATTCCCGAATTTGTTTTGAAAAATTGAATAAAAAGCGGTCTGCTTCGTTGCGCGTCTTGCCCAAATCCGCTAATTTAAACTTGTAATTATGCAATCAGTTCTTGAAAATCGTCCGGCTCTGCGCCGTGAAATAGAAAAAGTCGCCGAAGTGGCAGGTTATCTCTGGGAAAAGGGATGGGCCGAAAGAAACGGCGGAAATATAGTCGTGAATGTTACCGAACATATAGACGAGGGAATCAAGGCCCTTCCGGCCCTCGCCCCGGCAGTTCCGATGGCGCAGAAGCTCCCCGACCTCGAAGGTCAGTGGTTTTTCTGCAAAGGGACCAACCGCAGGATGAGGGACCTCGCAAGATGGCCGATGGAAAACGGCTCCATCATCCGCATCTGCCCGGGCTGCGAAAGCTACGAAATAGTGGCCGACAACCCCGTGAAACCCACATCCGAACTCGCCTCCCACCTCGCGATGCACGCTCTGATGCGTCGCCGCGGCGGCGCCTACAAGGCCTCCCTCCACACCCATCCGATTGAGCTCGTCGCGATGACTCACCATCGCCCGTTCCTGGAAAAGGACATTCTCACGCACCTTCTCTGGTCGATGATTCCCGAAACAAGGGCCTTCTGCCCCAAGGGTCTGGGGATAATCCCCTACGAGATGCCGTCCAGCTCCGCTCTGGCCGACGCAACGGTCGCCCAGCTCGACGAGTACGATGTCGTGATGTGGGAAAAGCACGGAGTCTGCGCCGTCGGGCCCGAAATCGGCGAAGCCTTCGATCAGGTGGACGTCCTGAACAAAGCCGCCCTAATCTACGAAGCCGGCCGCAATATGGGCTTCATCCCCGAGGGAATGACCGACGCCCAGATGGACGAGCTCAAGGTGGCGTTTGGACTGTAATGTCCCTAAGTCTACTGTAAAGAAAACTGTAAAGAAAAACTGTGAATATAAGAAAATCCATAGCCGTTCTTGCTCTTCTCGGAGCTGCTGTTTGTGCTTGGGCCCAGATGCCTGAGCGCACGGAGGAGAATGTCGAGAAATACAAGAAAATCTGCCGCCGGAACATCGCTGCGGAAGTGAATAAAATGTACCGCAAACCGACCGGAAGCCTGAAATACCCGTTTCTCGTGCCCGGGAGTGACCAATATCCCAACCAGCTGTGGGACTGGGACTCCTGGCTCGCGGACATAGCCCTCAGACAGAATGTTCTTGAGAACGGAAAGGCGAAGGATTTGGACGAGCTCCTCGAATACGAGAAAGGCTGCGTCCTGAATTTTCTCAGTTACGGCGGCGGAGACGGCTGGATCCCTATCTGCATAACAGCTGAACTTCCCTCGCGCGGAGAGGCTATGCAGATGCTCAATCCATGGTCCCCGCAGAAGGTGAACCCTTACCAGAACAATATGCACAAGCCCGTCCTAGCCCAGCACGCTGCTTTCATTGTCAGGGAAAACGGCGGGGATGCCGAGTGGCTCCGCGAGGGGTTCTACAATCTCCAGACTTTTGTCGGCCGCTACCTTAACTATCAAAGGGACAAGGCCACGGGGCTTCTTTACTGGGAAAACGACGCGATGGTCGGAGTGGATAACGATCCTTCGGTCTATTACCGCCCGGCCGAAAGTTGCGGTTCAATCCTTCTTAATTCCTTTATGTACAGGGAGTTGCTCTCAATGTCCTACCTTGCCTCCTGCCTCGGGATGGAGGACATATCCAAGAGATACACTTCGGAGGCGGAAAATCTTCTTGAGAGCGTGCGCAAGCATTGCTGGGACCCACGCGACGGGTTCTACTACAGCGTGGACCTCAATCTCCTCCCTGTCGAAAAACCATCTGACGCCTCCTTCCACTACCACACCGGAGCGCCCCGCCAGTACGACTGTCTGGTCCAGCGGCTCAGCGTCTGGAGCGGTTTCCTTGCTATGTGGGCTGGAATCGCCACCCCTGGGCAGGCCGCGCAGATTGTCCAGAGGCAGTACCGCGACACCTCCCTTTTCAACGCCCCAGCCGGGGTCTATACTCTCTCTCCGCTCGAAAAAATGTACGATGTACGCGCAAGCGGCAACCCCTCTTCGTGGCAGGGCCCCGTGTGGATATGCGCCAACTATTTCGTTTTCAGAGCGCTTGTGAACTACGGCTACGAGGACGACGCCCGCGAACTTGCAGAAAAGACAGTTCTTCTGCTCGGACGCGACTATGAGAGGTTCGGAGCCCTTCACGAGTACTACCTCCCAAGCGGCGAGCCTGTCCTGAACAAGGGCTTCCAGAACTGGAATCTGCTGGTTTTGAATATGATAGCCTGGCTTGACGGCAGGGAAGTCGTCGCCGAATTCTGACAGGGACCGCCCCCTCCAGGAGACCGTTTTCCGCCGCCTCTGAAATTGGTAGGATTTTATCCTTTTTTGGTACTTTTCGACCGACCTGCGAATATCTTATGAGGTAAATTTGCACCGTGTACTACTATACACTTGGATGCAAACAATAACCATCTCATAAAGATATGAACAAACATCTATTTACTCTGTGCCTGTCGTTGCTCGCACTCTTTTCCCCTCTCGCGGCTTTCGCTGCACCTTCGGGGACAGAGACAGGGCTGACTGCCGCGCAGACTCCGCAGAAAATGGTGACCGGCACTGTGACCGACACCAACGGAGAGCCCCTCGTGGGCGTGTTCGTGACTGAAATCGGCACCACAAACGGCGTCGCTACCGACATCGACGGAAAATTCAGTCTAAAAGTTTCCCCGGACGCTTCGCTCCTTTTCTCCTGTATGGGATTTGACGACCAGACGGTTTCAGTGAGCGGACAGACTGATCTCAGGGTTTCCCTCAAGGAAGAAAGCCAAAAACTCGACGAACTTGTGTTCGTGGGTTACGGCGCCCAAAAAAAGGCAAACCTCACCGGTGCGGTGGATGCCGTGACCGGAAAGGACCTCGAAAACCGCTCCCTTTCAAATGTCTCCGAAATGCTTCAGGGAACTATGCCTAACGTGCAGGTGACCTTCAGCTCCGGAGAGCCGGGCGCAAGCGGAACAATCAATGTCAGAGGATATACCTCCATCAACGGCGGAAGCCCTCTCGTGCTGGTGGACGGCGTGGTGGGAGACATCAACTCCGTGAACCCCAAGGACATCGAGTCCATCTCAGTCCTCAAGGACGCCGCTTCGGCTGCCATCTACGGCGCCCGTGCGGCATTCGGAGTCATTCTCGTTACAACGAAGACGGCCAAGGAGGGAAAATTCTCAGTGACTTACAATAACTTCTTCGCAACCACGAACCCTACCACCTCCACCGACTGGCTCACGACAGGATATGACGCCGCGGTGCTTGTGGACAACGCCTTCTCCAGGACCATCGGCCGCTCCTACACCGGCTACACCGAGGAGGATATGGCGGAACTCTATGCCCGCAGGAACGATGTTGTGGAAGATCCTTCCAGGCCGTGGATTGTCACCAAGACAGTTAACGGACGCGAAATCTACAATTACTACGGCAACTACGACTGGTGGCACACCTTTATGAACGACCATCAGCCTTCCCAGTCCCACAGCCTCAGCGTTTCCGGAGGTACCGACAAGATTCATTTCCTCCTTTCCGGAAATTTCTACGCCAAGGACGGTATAATGAAGGTCAACACCGACAAGTTCAAGTCCTTCAACATCCGCTCTAAGGTTGACGCACAGGTGTTCAGCTGGTTCAAGGTGTACAACAACACGGCTCTCTCTGCGAAGGACTACCGATTCTACGGCAATGCGTACAACATCAGCTCGGGCGGAAACGACACCTTCAACCAGTTCATCTGCCACGCCCTTCCGTTCTATTCTCCTGTGAATCCGGACGGAACGAATGTGTATGACACGACAAAGAGTAACTATAAAGTCGCCGACGGCTTTATGGCCGCCCTTCGCACCGGCTCAGGCGGAGAGAACAAGACCTACAACCTGTCTACCACCACGGGCCTCGTGATTAACCTGTGGAAGGACATCCTTACTCTCAATGCGGACTACACCTACACGAATACGATTTGCGACAACTACAAGCGTCTCCTTCCTATTACCTATTCCATCGAACCGGGCGTGACAGAGACCCTTGAGAACGCAACGCTGAGCCTCTGCAACAGGATGGAGCAGATAGCGACATTCCAGCCTCAGCACACGGCAAATGTCTTTGCAGCCTACAAACAGACTTTCGCCGACAAGCACACCGTTTCGGCTACGCTGGGAGTGAACTATGAGCACCTGAGCTGGAAACAGCTCGTCGGTATGCGCGACAACCTCACTTCCGACACCCTCTCCGACCTTAACCTCGGAACCACCAACGAGCAGTCAAAGGGCGGAAGGCACGCCTACGCTCTTTTCGGTACCTTCCTTCGCCTGAACTACAACTACGCAGATCGCTATCTCATCGAGTTCAACGGCCGCTACGATGGAACTTCCCGTTTCAGCAAGGGAAAGAGGTTCGGCTTCTTCCCTTCAGTTTCCGCTGCGTGGAGACTCAGCGAGGAACCGTTCTTCGCGCCTGCAAAGGAAGTGGTGAGCAACCTTAAAATCCGCGGATCCTTCGGCTCGCTTGGAAACCAGCAGGGCAGCAACTACTACCCTTACATCTCCACGATGTCGGGTTCCAAGTCAAGCTGGCTCATAAACGGAGAACAGGCCCTTGCCTACAGCGCTCCGTCGGCGATTTCCGAGGACCTCACCTGGGAGACGGTGCAGACCTCCGATGTGGGAATAGACCTCGGATTCCTGGGCAGCCGCCTCACTTTCACCGGTGACTTCTACATCCGTGACACCAAGAATATGCTCGTGCCGGGAGTCGTTCTCCCTTCGGTTTACGGAGCCTCTTCCCCGCAGCAGAATGCCGGAGACCTCAGAACTATGGGATATGAGCTCGCTCTGAACTGGAGCGACGAGGTTATGGCCTGTGGCCGGCAGCTGAGCTACGGAGTGAACGCATCGTTGGGAGACAGCGTCGCAGAAATCACCCGTTACGACAACCCGACCAAGTCCCTCACGACCTACTACGAAGGTATGCGCATCGGAGAAATCTGGGGCTACAGCATCGACATTTTCCAGTCCGACGCCGAGGCTGCCGAATACACCGCAAGGGTCAACCAGGACAGGGTCAACCAGAAACTTCTTGCATCTCCTTCTTCCGAATGGAACCACTATAGAGGAGGTGACGTCAAGTTCATCGACCTTAACGGCGACGGCGTGATTGATCAGGGACTCTACACCGCAGACGACCACGGCGACCTCAAAATCATCGGTAACAGCCAGCCGAGGTGGAACTACAGTTTCGGAGCCAACGCTTCCTGGTTCGGAGTGGACTTCTCCGTATTCTTCCAGGGCATCGGCCGCAAGAACTGGTATCCTACCGCCGAATCCTACGGCTTCTGGGGCCCTCTCGCCCGTCCATATTCATCTTTCATCCGCTCCGACGCCGCTTCCCTCTACTGGACTGAAGACAACAAGGACGCATATTTCCCTGTGCTGAGAGGTTATATGGCAATGGACTCCCAGGGAACCCTCGTGAACAAGAACGACCGCTATCTCCAGAATGTGGGCTACCTGCGTCTGAAGAACCTCACCGTGGGTTATACCTTCCCTGACAAGTGGATGAAGAAAATCAGGGTGCAGCATCTCCGCATTTACTTCAGCGGCGACAACCTCTTCACCTGGACTCCGCTCAAGACCAAATACATTGACCCTGAGCAGATTAACTCCAGCTACAATGGCACAGGTTCGGGATATCCGCTTTCGAAGACATACTCAATCGGTCTTGACATCACCTTCTAAATTTCTCGCAGACAATGAAAAAGAATATTATATATATAGGTATTGCGGCATTGCTGCTGTCTTCGTGCAGTCTTACGGAGCTTCCGGGCGACAGCATCTCTCCTGAGAACTATTTCAAGACGGAGTCGGACCTCAAGCTCTACTGCAACTCGTTCTACGGAATGTTCCCGGGTGCATCCACTTTCTATGCCGAGAGCGTTGACGATGTGGTGGGAAGGGACCTGTCAGAGGCTCTTCGCGGTGCGAGGGTAGTTCCGAACACAGGCGGAGAATGGACTTTCACCGACCTTAGGAACGTCAATTTCTATCTTGAACATTCCGCCCAGTGTTCTGACGAAAAGGCCCGGGCGCATTACGACGGGGTGGCAAGATTCTTCCGCGCATATTTTTACTACCGGATGGTGAGCAAATTCGGAGATGTTCCCTGGTATGACCACGTCCTCGGGGACAAGGATCCCGACCTTTACATCGCAAGGACTCCGAGGACGGAAGTTATGGAAAATATGCTTTCCGACATCGACTACGCCATCGCGAACCTTCCTTCGGACAAATCCGTCAACGAGGTGAACAAATGGACCGCACTTGCGCTGAAATCCCGTTTCTGCCTTTTCGAGGGAACCTGGCGCAAATATCACACTGAGTTCAACCTCCCTGATGCGGACAAATTCCTGTCTCTTGCAGCCGAAGCCGCCCAGACTCTCATCGACGAGGGGCCTTACACCCTTCACGACAGCGGAACTCCTTCCGAGAACTATCAGGAGCTTTTCGTGCAGACCTCTCCGTTTGACGACGAGATCATCCTTGCCCGCAGCTACAACCTCACCTATGGCATCTATCACGACGCCAACTACTACCGCGTCTCCTCTTCTTCGGCTCTTCTGGGCCTTGAGAAGGACTTCGTCAACTCCTATCTGATGAATGACGGAACCCGTTTCACTGACAGGACCGGATATGCGACTATGCAGTTCGCCGACGAGGTGAAGGACCGCGACCCGAGGCTCGCGCAGACAATCCGCACTCCGGGCTATCACCGCATCGACGGGACCACAACTCTCGCTCCTGACCTTTCGCTCTCCATAACCGGCTATCAGATAACCAAATATCTCGCAACTTCGGATATGGACGGCAACGCGAAATCCTATACGGCTATGCCGATTTTCCGTCTTGCCGAGGCAATGCTGAACCTTGCCGAGGCCAAAGCCGAGCTCGGAACCCTTACTCAGGCCGACCTAGACAATACCGTGAACAGGCTTCGCGCAAGGGTCGGGATGGAAGGCAAACTTGAACTCGCCTCCGCGAATGCAAATCCTGACGAGTACATCGGAAAAATCTTCTACCACAATGTGAGCGGCTCCAACAGGGGAGTCATCCTCGAAATCCGTCGCGAAAGGGGTGTGGAGCTCATCCAGGAGGGCTTCCGCTGGAACGATATGATGCGCTGGAAAGAGGGTTCGGCCTTCCTCAGGGCTAAGTCCGGACAGACAATGCCTTTCCGAGGGATGTATTTCCCGGGCGAGGGAACCTACGATCTTGACTGCGACGGCAGCGATGACCTCTGCATATATTCCGGCAGCAAGCCGTCAAAGGGCGACATCGTTTACAAGCAGCTCGGCTCCGATGTTATTCTTGAAAACGGCACATCAGGCTGCCTGCTCATCAATTCCGACCAGGTGAAAAAGTGGGATGAGGGCCGCGACTACCTGATGCCTATCCCGGTACAGGAGCGTCTTCTAAACAAGAATCTTTCCCAGAATCCTCTTTGGGACGACGGTCTGAGCTATTAAAATCATAAAATATGAAAAGAATGAAATTTACATTTATAGTTGCTCTCCTTCTTTCCCTTTTCGCAGGTTGCGACAAGAACGGAGGAAAATCCTCGGTCGTGCCTGTTCCGGACACTCCCGGCGGAGGCGGAGTTGACCCGACCCCGGGCGAGAAATTCACTCAGACGCCTCTTCAGACATACGAGATTCTCTCTCCGGAGAGCCTCTCAAGCGCGGAGTGCTATTTCCTATCTCTTCTGAGGAACCTTCCGGAAATGAAGGCAATCGTCTCGGCTGACGAGTATCTTTCAAGCCTTGAGGCTACAAAGCGCTCCAGCCTTGCAAATTCCACCTCGCGGACTGATCGCCTTGACGCCCTGTGCTTCACGACGGCGGAAATTCAGGAGGCCGGCGAGCATTTCGCCTCACTTTGGGAGAAAGACAATGCTTGGGACCGTCTCGTGACGAATCATCTCTCGCCATCAGGCTGCTACTATTACACGACTGCCGCTTCCGCCTCCGAGCTTTTGCGACTTGCGTGGAAGCACGACGCGGAGATGATCAACAAAATCATTGCGGTCTATGGCAAGGGCACTCAGGCGGCCCACTGCGAAAACGACACCCGTGAGGCGACCGACAGCGACATTGACTCAGCTCTCTCCGCTGTCCTTTCAAAAACTTCCGCAACAGGAGTTTTTGGCGACATCGCGCTTGAAGGAATATACAACATTCTCAAGGTGAATGATTTCGAAACGCAGCCGACTCTTTTTGAGCCTCTTACAACAGGCAGCAACAAGGCCGCCTGCGCAGCGGTGAAGACGACTGACTTCAGCAAATACTCCTACTCCGCAATCGTCGTTCTCGGGGCAAGCAACTCCTCGACTACTTTCGCGGACGAGGCGAAGGTCCGCTGCGACTACGCCTACACGAAGTACAAGGCCAAGAAGGCTCCGTTTATAATCGTCACCGGCGGCAGTGTCCGTCCGTTCAAGACGACGAACAACGAGGCCTCTCTGATGAAGGCCTACCTTGTGGAGAAAGGCGTTCCGGAGTCCGTAATCATTATGGAACCTCACGCGCGCCACACGCCGACCAACTTCAGAAATGTCTCCCGCCTGCTTTTCCGCTACGGCTTCCCGTTTGAAAAAGAGGCCCTGATGGTGATGCAGACAGGGATTATGAAGGATGTGATGGAGACCGAGGCATTCCGCCAGCGTTGCACGGGAGAATTCGGCTTTATGCCCGTTACCTTCAGCAAAAAGGTTGACGACTACTCTATGCCACTGCTCCCTGCGCTGAATTCCCTCACAATCGGCACGGCTGACCCGCTTGATCCGTGATTGGGAAATCCTGCAACTTATAAAGGATATTTAGGTTAATTTCATAGATTCGAACAAATGAAAAACAGAATATTATTTTTCACAATAATGGCCGTTGCGCTTGCGTTCTCTTCCTGCGAGAAGCACCCGGGCGTATCCTCTCTTGAGGCGACGGAAGGCAAGGCTGAACTCAGAATTGACTACATCACTCCGGAGGGCGGCATATCTCCGGCCGAGATAACCATCGTGGGCTCAGGCTTCGCGATGAAACTCAGCGACAATGTGGCCTCCATCAACGGCGAAGAGCTGACAGCGGTTGAGGCGTCGCTCACCCGGCTTAAATACACCATCCCCTATAACCCCGCAGGCTCATACCCTGTGGTCTTGAAGGTCGGAGACAAAACCGTCGAAGGCCCGCTCTTCACCTACGGCGAGAGCAAGGGATTCACTTTCACTCCGGAGGCCGGAGAATGGGGCACGAAGATTACTCTTAACGGCTCCACCTTCAGCACCGTCCCTGAGGAGAACATCGTCACCATCGGCGGGAAACAGGCCACTGTCCTTTCCGCTTCAAGGTCTGTGCTCGTAGTCGAGGCTCCTGAGCAGGAAGAAGGCACGGAGTTCAAGATTAAGGTAAACGTCACGGGAAAACCGGAGATGGAGAGCGAGGCGGCGTTCAAATACGGCTCGTACACCTATCAGCCGTTTGTGGAACTCCTCGCGTATGCGCAGGCGAACTGCTTCCTTTTCCTTGACGACAACACTCTTCTTTTCGGCTCCTACGAGGCTGACCATCCGTTCTATACGATTACGATGGCATCCCCTAAACCGGTGGCCTACATCAATGCCATCGAGGGCAACAGCCGATCTACGCAGATAACCCTCTGCGAGGATGACGGCCTTGCGTATGTCGCATTCCCTAAGGCGGGAAGAGTCGGATGGTTTAACCCTGCGAAGAGCGGATCTTCAGTCACTCTGCTTGACATCACCCCTCAGATCGCAGATGCGGGCGACGTGAAGTTTGACTCTGAGGGCAATATGTATGTTCTCAGCCGCAGCGGAAAGGCCATTTACCGCCTTGCAAAAGGAAACTTCACTTCTGCGACAAAGTTCATTGACTTTACTTCCCAGGCTCCGAACGGAGACGTCATCGCCTTCGATTTCGACTGGAACGGCGACATAATCGTGGCTACCCAGTACTACGGCCTCTGGAGAGTTTCCGCTGACGGAACAGTGAAGACCCAGCTTCTTGACGGCGAGCGCTACCAGACCGGTTCCCCTGCGCTCAAAACGGGAGATACCCTCGACGAGATAACAACTCTTCTTGTGGACCGCAGGAGAAAGGATATTTATGTTAATGACTCGAGCGCCAAGGTTGTGTTTGTCGTAAGGCTTCGCGGCGGAGACTCTGCAGCCGAGGTTCTTAGCGTCGCGGACACCTTCATTCCGTACGGCCTTACCTTCAGCCCGTCCCGCGACGCCCTTTACAGCGGCGCGCGCTGGCATCACGACGGAGCCATCATAAAGATTCCGATTGTTATCAAATAATGCAGTTCCGGTAGAATTTCACGACCTCTTGCCCCGATTTTTGGCGGTATCAAAAATCTAAACACTTATGTTCGAATTTAATGCGACATATTTCAGATTTTCCCTACTTTTGCCACAGAAATTAAGTTCTGCGGCAATGAGTGGCACTAATACTCTAAATAACCGGGGGGGGGGTACGTCCTACCGTCCTTATTGTATCAGAAGACACAACTTTTTACTTTGCGTATAAAGATTCTCTGTCTGACTGGTATGACTTGTATTGTGTCAAAAATCTAAATTCTGGAATCCCTGAAGAAAATTTTGATGCCGTTCTTTGCGACATTTCCTCTCTTTCTCCCGACGGGGCTCTCTCCCTCTGCGAGGGGGTGAAAGCGACGGAAGTTCTGTCCCGCGTTCCTCTTGTCTGCGTAAACAAAGGCACATCTTCCGAAGTCCGTACTGCCTGTCTTCGCGGCGGCGCGGATGCCTATATCGACGACTTCCGTTCGGCTGAGGCGCTGTATTATCAGGTGGAGAACCTTATGTCTCTGCGCAAGACTCCGGCAGCAGCCGGAAAAAAGCGCTCGGCATTCAAGAGAAGGATTGACAGGATTCTGGAGGCCCAGCTCTCGGATATGACTTTCTCGGTGGGTTCCCTTGCGGAGCAGATGAATATGAGTCCGACGAATTTCTACCGCCGCTTCAAGGCCCAGATGGGAATGACTCCGAACGACTACATCCTTGAGTTCAGAATGTCCCGCGCAGCGCAGTTCATCTGCGAGGGAATGTACATAGGGGACGTCTCAATGATGCTCGGTTACACCTCTTCGTCATATTTTTCTAAATGTTTCAAAAAGGTCAACGGCATTTCTCCAAAGGAATATCTCACTGAGCATACGTCCTAACGGACAGTCCCCGGGACGAACCGCCAATTTCTTAAAGCATAATTTATAACCATTTTAACAATAATCAGATTATGAAAAAAATCTTTTCTGCCCTTGCAATTGCGGCGATGCTTTTCACAGTTTCCTGCAACAAGGAGAATCCGACAAAGGAAAATCAGGAACCTGAGGTGAAACCCCTCAAGACCGTTGCTCTCTCTCCTGTAGAAGGCGAGGCCGGGACCGAGGTCACCATCAGCGGCGAGAATTTCGCCGAAACGGTGAAGGTTTATTTCGGCGAGGCCGAGGCAAGCCTTACTTCCTCTACTGCAAAAACTCTCAAAGTGGTTGCTCCGGAAAATGAGCCGGGCGAGGTCGTGGTGAAAGTCGTGCTCGGAGAGCAGACCGCTTCAAACCTCAAGTTTACATACGTTGACACCAAAGTTGCGGTGACCGCCCTCAGCGCCGCCGAAGGCTATGACCAGGATGAAGTCACCATCTCCGGCAAGAACTTCAGCGCCGTCGTGGGTCTCAATCAGGTGAAATTCGGCGAGGTAGCCGCTGTCGTAAGCAAGGCAAGCGCCACCTCTCTCACGGTTGAAGTCCCTGTGAACGAGGTGGGAGCGTCATACGACGTGACCGTAACCGTGAGCGGAGAGACCGCAACTGCTCCTGTTCAGTTCAAATACATCAAGGATGTTTACAAGGCAGAGAAAGAGGCCGTCAAGCTCGGACTTGCCGAGACGGACGCCAATAAAGTTTATGACGCCACCTTCCTTTCCGACGGTCGTCTTGCAATCGGCACAAGGGGCGGCTCCGTTTATCTTTATGATGTCGCTGCAAAGACCTACACTGCACTGTATGAACGCACTGACGGCCGCCGTGCCCACGGTCTTACCCAGAATTCTGCCGACGGTAAACTCTATGTCGCTTTCCAAGGACACAACTGCGTGAGGACGATGGATCTCACTACCGGAACGGTGGTTGATCTTGTTACCAATCTTCCTGTTGCGATGCTCGTGAAGTTCGACTCCGACAACAATATGTATGTCAACTGCTGCGATGTCGCAATCATCTACAAATGGGCTGCAGGCTCATACAGCGACTCCAAGACAGCTGATGAGAACAATGCCGCAAAGATTGAATTTGCCAAATTCGACACCTCCGACGGCACAAAGGTTAAGTGTATGGACTTCGACAATAACGGAAATCTCATCGTCGGCCTTATGAACGAGAAAACAGGTGCCGCTTCCATCTGGAGCGTTGACAAGCAGGGCAACAAGAAAATCATTGCCGGCAGCACCACCGAGAAGCCTTCAGCAGTCACAGTAGGGGACTACCGCCAGCCGCTTACCGCTAGGTTCAACACCGGAATCCTCGGTCTTGCAGTTGACAAGAGGGGATGCATCTGGTTCAGCGACTACTATATGATGACCTACCTTCTCAAGCCGGGCAAGAAAGGCTATGAGGACGCCTCCGTCACCGCGATTCACAGCGGAGCGAACGGATGGGCGGACGGTGCGCAGCCTGAGAACTATGTCGTGAACCCTACGGCTGAAGGAACCGAGGTTTATGTAGTGGACTTCGCACGCTACGGCACGCTCCACCGAGCTTGGCTTACAAAAGAATAATTGAAAATGACCATAATGACAAAAGAAACATTTTATCAGGCTCCGGCCGTTGCGGTTTTCTCCGCAGCGGCTGAAGCGGGTTTTGCTACCTCCGGCACAATCAACGACTGGGAGAATGACTCCACCGACGGTAAAGTCCAACTGTACTAATGTCTTAATCCTCAGAAACGATGAAAACTAAAATTTTATCTCTCGCAGTTGTGGGAGCGGCTTCAGTAGCCCTTTTCTCCTGCACGAAGGAAGCTGTTTCTGTCGATCGGCCGCAGGGGACATCCTCAGACTTCTCGATAACCGCGGCAGTTCCCTCCAAGACTGCGAACAGCGGAATGTCAACCCTTTGGGCCGCAGGCGATGCAATCAATGTCTATCACTCCGCAGCCTCCGCCGCCGACTACACTTTTGAGAATCAGTTTACAATCACCGAAGAAAACCTCGCCTCAAACAAGTTTACGGGCACGATGAAGTCAGAACTTGACGCCGAGGCTTCCTACGACTGGTTGGTCCTCTATCCGTACTCCGCAGAGGCCGCCTCTCCTGCCGCCGTTCCGGTTACCATCGGCTGCGCCGCTTCCGGCTCGCAGACTCAAAGTGGAAATGACAGCAAAGCCCACATCTGCGGCGCGGCGCTCCCTGCCTGGGGAAAGGCAAGCGCAGTGAAAGGCTCCTCTTCAGTGAATGTTTCTCTTGACAATCTTGCGACTCTTGTAAGTTTCGAAGTTTTGAACACTTCCTCTTTAGAGAGTTTTACGCTCACGGGAATCGAACTTACCTGCGGTGACAACGACCTTTGCGGCGAGTTCACCGTGGACATTACGGGCTCCGCTCCTGTATATACGGCCGTGAACGCGTCCAAGACAGCTGTGCTTAATGTGGAGAATGTTTCCATAGCGAAACTTTCCACCGCGACGGTGACTCTTGCCGTGGCCCCGTTCTCTTCAAAGAATTTCACGATTACGGTTAAGGGCGACAACAACTACACCTACACGAAGAGTTTTGAACTTTCTTCCGCCCTCACTTTCTCTGCAGGCAAAGTGAAGACGCTGAGCGTCAAGACCAGCGCTGACCCGGTTTACAAGTGCACGGAGAATGTCGTTCCGATGCCTTCGAGCCTTGACGGAAAGCTCAGCGGCGCCGTGTTCATTGACAACAACCGCCTTGCATACTCTACAATCAGCGGCACGACCAACGACCAGCTTTGGGTCTATGACTTCTCTACCGGCACAAACACTCAGATAGCTTGGCTTGGAACCGGAGCGACCCCGTGGAAAATCGCCTACAACGAAAACGACGGCAGAATCTATTATGCTTCCAAGGATAAAGGCTGGATCAGATGGATAGATCCTGACACGAAGGAAGGCGATGCCGCCGTGAAAAATGACGATGGAAGCACATCGTATTTCAGCGGAAGGGCTTGTCTTGATTTGGAATTTGACAAAGACTACAATATGATTGCTCTCTTCAGGGATTCGTATTATCTGACTAAGTTCGACATAAGTTCCAATTACGGTTTTTCCAGCCGTACTGACGGATATTTCTATTTCGGCAGCCCTTTACGCCCTCTTGCGATGTGCAAGAATCACAACAATGTGCTTTATGTTGCGACCCAGAGCACTTCGAATTCATCCAACAGCCGAATCTGGAGCAAGGATATGACATCCGGCGATGCCGTAACTCTCTGCTATGGAACAGGGGCTGTGAACTGTATGATGGTGGATGCCGATGACAATTTGTGGTTCTCCAACAGCGTCAATAAAATTTACAAGGTGACCGTCGCTTCCGGTACTGGAACGGTTTCTCTGTCGTCCCTTACCAGCGACAAAGTAATCGGATGGCCTTCAGCTGGTTTCCAGGCAATGGAACTCGTCCCGTCGCCAACCGCATCGAACGAGTTCTATGTAGTTGACAACGTGTTCAACAAGATTCACAAGTTCAGCATTCTTTAATGATTTTTTTTCTAGCGTGATGAGAATTCATCTTATATTGGGAGTGACAGCCGCTTTTGCGGCTGTCTCTTTATCTGCTCAGACAGGGCCTGAGAGCCGTATGGGCTCTTCGGAGATTGTTCCGGTTGTCCCGGAGGAGAAAGTTCTGGAAGCTCCGTTTTCTTCCTCTGATGCCGAGACGTTCCGCGTTCCATCGAAAGTCTTCTACCCTGAGACCTGGTTCCATTTCATCGGCGGTAATGTTTCCCGTGATGGAATCCGCACCGACCTTGAAGCCATCGCTTCGGCGGGCTTTTCCGGAGTGCAGCTTTTCCACGGGAAGTTCGGCGGAGTATGGCCCGGAACCGGGGAACAGATTGCCTGTCTGAGTCCGAAATGGGATGAACTTGTCCGCTACACCGCCGAGGAAAGCCGTCGCCTCGGGCTTCGCTTCACAATGCAGGGCTGCCCGGGCTGGGCTATGGCTGGAGGCCCGTGGGTAAAACCTGAGGATTCTATGCGCAACCTTGTCTGGAGCCGAGCGGATTTCGCTTCGGGGGAGAGCGTGGACGCTGTTTTGTCTGTCGCCCCAGGATTCGGGGAAGAGTGGCGGGACTATCAGGACCTGATGGTTCTCGCTTTTCCTACCCCGGAAGGCGATACCGGGGCGCCGCTTGTGCCGGTTGAGACGGGGGGAGAGTCTCTTCCCGGAAGATTAGAGGCGGGAACGCACTGCTTTGAATACACTTTTGCCTCTCCGACGAGGGTTCGCACGCTTGAACTTCCGCCTATTGACCAGATGAGTCATCCGGCGGTTTACGAGCCGGACGTCCGAGTGGTGCTTATTGCAATCGGAGAGGACGGCCTCCAGACGACGGTTCTTGACACCAAACTCCCGCAGGCATCCTGGCAGGATGACCGCCCGATTTCGCTTTGCTGCTCTTCCCCGGCGGCGTTCGGAAAATACCGTCTTGAGATAACTCTTCGCTACGGCATTGATTTGGAATATGTCCGCCTCTACTCCGCCGCCCGCAAAAACAACTGGGAGAGCGAGGCCGGGTGGACCCTTCGCACGATGGAGCGCAAGGGTGACTCTGTCACTTACGACTCCGAGGCCTGGCTCCCTGGGGGCGAAGTCCTTGACATAACATCTTCAATGTCTCCGGACGGACGCCTTCAGTGGATTGCCCCGTCTTCGCCAACTGGAAGCTGGACTGTTCTTAGAATAGGAAATGTCAACACCGGGCAGAAAAACGCTCCGGCCCCTGAGGAGGCCACCGGCTGGGAGTGCAACAAACTCGACCCCCGCGGGGCGGACATCCAGTTCGACAACTACCTCGGACGTATCGCCGACGGCCCTCTCGCGGGAGGCCTTCTTAACGGAGCGCTTTTCGACAGCTGGGAGTGCCGCACCCAGACCTGGACTCCACGTCTTGAGGAGGAGTTCCTCAGCCGCAACGGCTACGCCCTTCGCCCGTGGATTCCCGCTCTGATGGGCTATGTAATTGATTCTCCGTCCCGTACGGCCCGCTTCCTTGCGGACTGGAGGCGGACCCTGAGTGACCTTCTGAACCAGAATTTCTTCGGCCGGATGAAGCAGCGCTCAGAAGAGAAGGGCCTTTCGCTCATCTACGAAACCGCCTGCGCAGACATCTTCCCGGGCGACCCTCTGGAGTATTTCAAATATGCGGATGTCCCTGTCTGCGAGTTCTGGCAGCCGCTTGAAGAGTATTTCGTGGGCTCGGTGAACTTCAAACCGATACTTCCGACCGCTTCAGCCGCCCACGTCTATGGGAAGCCGCGCGTGGCCGCAGAGTCGTTCACCTCGTTCCAGCACACCTGGGATGAGCACTGGGCCGATCTGAAGGAAATCGCCGATATGAAAATGGCTGACGGGATTTCCCATCTGATTTTCCACACCTACACCCATAACCCCCAGGTTAACTGGCCCGCCCCGGGCACATCCTTTTCGGGGGCGAACATCGGCACTCCGTTCCTTCGCGGACAGACCTGGTGGAAGTATATGAGCGAGTTTACGACCTATTTCGCCCGCTGCAGCTATCTTCTGGAGAGGGGCAAACCTTCCGCCGACATCCTGTGGTATCTCGGGGACGAGATTGACCACAAGCCGAATCAGAAAACTCCGGTTCCGACAGGTTTCCGTTACGACTACTGCAACCTCGATGTCCTGATGAACCGCCTGAGCGTACGCGAAGGGCGCCTTGTGACTCCGGAGGGAGTGGAATACAGCCTTCTCTGGATTCCGCAGAACGCGAGGATGGCTCCGGAGACCATCGTGCGGCTTCGCTCTCTTGTTCGTCAGGGTGCGCGGGTTGTGGCTGACCGTCCGGTAGAATCCGCAACTCTTCGAGGTGGAAAAGCGGCTGAAAAGAAATTCACCTCTGAGGTTAAACGGCTCTGGGGAAAAACCTCCGGCGGCAAGTCCATCCGCCGTCTTGGCAAGGGACAACTGCTTGAAGGATACGCTCTTGCGGAGGCTGTGGAGGCTCTTGGACTGACTCCTGATGTCACTTTCAACGGCGCGGCTCCGGAGAACGTATGCGGCGAGGCTGCAACTTCTTCCGGCGAGGGAGTGCTCTGGCAGCATAGAACAGCAGATGGGGCGGACTGGTATTTTGTCTCGACTCTTCCTGGCCGTGGCTTCAGCGGGGAACTAAGTTTCCGCTCCTTAGGCCACGCCGAAATCTGGAATCCGCTTTCCGGCGAGACTTCAGATGCTGTCTATCGCGAGGAAGGCGGCCGTACCCTTGTGAGATTGTCTCTTGAGAGGGCAGGGGCGGTGTTCGTTGTCTTCCGCCACGACAAAGACGGCGTTTCCGCCAGCGCTGAGCCTGCCGCAGAGACGCTTGTGAGCGATCTTAGCCTGGGCTGGGAACTCTCCTTCCCGGGTGGCTGGGGCGCGCCAGAAAAACTCTCTGTCGGCACTCTCGTCCCGTGGTCTGAACTTCCGGTCTCCGCAGAGGCAAAAGCCTTCTCGGGCACCGTGACTTACAGCCGTGAATTTGTGCTGAATGCCCCTGAGGCGGCTTCGCGCTATATTCTTGAACTTGGGGATGTGGATATGATTGCAGAGGTCAGCCTGAACGGAAAGCGGCTCGGAGTGCTTTGGACACTGCCATATTCCATTGACATAACCTCCGCTCTGAAGGCGGGAGTGAATGAGTTGGAAGTGAAAGTGACCTCCACCTGGTTCAACCGTCTCTCATATGACGGAGCGCAGCCGGAGGGGGCGCGCAAGACCTGGTGCCTCAGGTGGCCTGAGGCGGAGCAGGGGCTCAAGGAATGCGGACTTATGGGCCCTGTCAGGATTGTGGAAAAAAGTAAATAGATTCAGTCCTCAAGGGCGAACCCTGCGGGACTTTCAAAAAAAACATATCGATGAAACTTGCGAAATTACTTTGCTGCGGAGTGATTGCACTCGGAACGGCCTCGCTGCTTGGGGCTCAAATTCCTGTGTATCAGGATAAAACCAAAAGTATTGACGAAAGGGTGCAGGATGCCTTGAGCCGGATGACCCTTGAAGAGAAAGTCAAAATTCTTCACGCCCAGTCAAAGTTCAGCTCGGCCGGCGTTCCGCGTCTTGGCATCCCCGATTTGTGGATGTCCGACGGCCCGCACGGCGTCAGGGTGGAGAGTCTATGGGACGAATGGGAGGCTGCGAAATGGACCAATGACTCCTGCACGGCCTATCCCGCCCTCACCTGCCTTGCAGCTTCCTGGGACAGGGACCTTGCCCACCGTTACGGCCTCAGCGTCGGTCAGGAAGCACGCTACAGGGAAAAGGATGTGCTGCTCGGCCCTGGAGTGAACATAATGCGTACCCCGCTCGGTGGCCGAAACTTCGAGTATATGGGCGAAGATCCGTTCCTTACCTCGGAGATAGTTGTTCCGTATGTCCGCGGCGTTCAGGAGAACGGCGTGGCGGCCTGTCTGAAGCACTTCGCGCTCAACAACCAGGAGCAGTTCAGAGCCTCCGTGGATGTGGACGTGGATGACCGCACGCTCTACGAAATCTACCTGCCTGCCTTCAAGGACGCAATCCAAAAGGGCGGAGCTTGGGCGGTTATGTCTGCATACAACCTCTACAGAGGCGAATTCTGCAGCCAGAACTCCCGTCTTCTGAAGACGATTCTTCGCGACGAGTGGGGTTATGACGGAATCGTAGTTTCAGACTGGGGCGGTGTTCACGAGACCGAGGGCCCTGCACGGAACGGCCTTGATATGGAATTCGGCACGGGCACGGACGGACTTTTCCACAGCGTCAGCAACGCCTACGATGACTACTGGTTTGCCAATCCCTACCTGGAGGGCCTCAGAAACGGCAAGTATTCCATTGAAGAACTTGACGAGAAAGCCGGCAATGTCCTCAGGCTTATTTTCCGCACGGCAATGAACACCGACAAGCCTTTCGGCTCGATGAACTCCCAGGAGCACAGCGCCGACGCCCGGGCGGTTGCCGAAGGAGGAATCGTGCTTTTGAAAAATGACAGGGGAGTGCTGCCTGTTTCCGCTTCGGCCCGCAGAATACTCGTTGTTGGCGAGAACGCAATCAAGAAAATGACGGTGGGCGGAGGCAGTTCCTCTCTGAAGGCCCGCTATGAAATAACTCCTCTCGAGGGCCTTAAGGCGCGTTTCGGCTCTCAGGCGGAGGTGGTCTTCGCAAGAGGATATGTAGGCGACACCAACCCTACCTACGCCGGAGTGAGCACCGGACAGGACATCCGAGATGGCCGCACCCATGAGCAGCTCATCGCTGAAGCAGTTGAGGCTGCAAAAGGTGCAGACTATGTGATTTTTGTCGGAGGACTCAACAAGAGCATCGGACAGGACTGCGAGGGTTATGACAGGGAATCCCTCTCGCTTCCTTACGGCCAGGACGAGGTGATTGAGGCTCTCGCGAAGGTTAACCGCAACATAGTTTTTGTGAACATTTCGGGAAATCCTGTGGCTATGCCGTGGATTAAGTCGGTCCCTGCTGTGGTTCAGGCGTGGTATCTCGGCTCCGAGGCCGGCAATGCCATCGCCGCTGTGCTCTCCGGAGACACAAATCCTTCCGGAAAGCTCCCGTTCACTTTCCCTGTGCGTTTGGAAGATGTTGCCGCCCACAGCGCCGAGGGGCAGTACCCCGGAGAGGCTGAGGCCGCAAAGGCGTGGACAAATGAAAATGACATAGTGCCTGAAACCTACAGAGAAGGCATCTTTACCGGCTACAGATGGTTTGACTCCCGTCGCATAAAGCCGCTTTTCGCTTTCGGACACGGTCTTAGCTACACAAGTTTCTCCTATGGGAAACCGCAGCTTAGCACCCGCACGATGACTCAGGGGGACACGCTGACCCTTTCAGTATCAGTTAAGAATACAGGCTCACGCGAAGGCCAGGAAACTGTTCAGCTCTATATCCGGGACTCCAAATCTTCGCTCCCTCGTCCTGAAAAGGAACTCAAGGGCTTCAGCAAAGTGAGCCTTGCTCCCGGGGAGACAAAGACCGTAACCTTTGAAATCGCAGCAGATGCCCTCAGCTATTTCGACCCCGAGCGTCACGAATGGGTGGCAGAGCCGGGGCGTTTCGAGGCGCTTATAGGGGCCGCTTCCGATGACATTCGCTCCAAAGTGCAGTTCGAATTGGAAAAGAGCCCTTCCTACAATGTGCTCTGCCTCGGAAACCTATCAAGACAGTTATCTATGGGGGAATAGACGCTCTTGTGAATGGAAAAAACTAAATCCGTATCTTTGTAAAGAAACTGAAGATAACAAGTTATGAAGAGATATTTGCTTATATTGCCGCTTCTTTGCGCCTGTGTTTTTGCAGGGAATGCAAAGGAGGAAATGCGCGTTGAGAGCGTCAGAGTCGGCGGATATGTCGGCGGAAGGATTGACGACTGCTTTCTCCACAGGGTGAAGGAGCAGAACGTAGATGAAATCGTGGAGCCGTTCCGTCACCGCGACGAGACCTGGAGATGGCAGAGCGAATTCTGGGGAAAATGGACCCTCGGGGCAATCGGAGCCTATCGTTACACGGGTGATTCAGAACTTTACGAGAAAATATCAGCCTCAGTCGACAGCCTTCTCGCGACCCAGACTCCGGATGGCTACATCGGGAACTATGCCCCTGAGTATCAGCTCCGTCAGTGGGACATCTGGGGACGGAAATACACTATGCTGGGACTTCTGTCCTGGTATGACCTTTCGGGGGACAGGAGGGCACTGGAAGCGGCCGAGCGCGTTGCCGACCACCTTATGAGTCAGGTGGGCCCGGGAAAAACTGATATCGTCACCACCGGGAACTACCGCGGAATGGCAAGTTCTTCGGTTCTGGAGCCGATTGTGCTGCTTTACCGCAGAACTGGAGAGAAACGCTACCTCGAGTTCGCAAAATACATTGTCGGACAGTGGGAAACCGCCGCCGGACCCCGTCTTCTGAGCAAGGCGGACGAAAGAGTGGCTCTGCGTTTTCCGCATCCTTCCAACTGGTTTTCGTACGAAAACGGGGCGAAGGCCTACGAGATGATGTCCTGCTATGAGGGCCTTCTGGAATACTGCCGCGAGACCGGGGACGAGACTGACATCGATGCGGTTTTCAAGACCTTCTCGCACATTCTCTCGGAGGAAATCAATGTGGCGGGCTCGGGCAGCGCGGTGGAGTGCTGGTACGGCGGAAAGGACCTTCAGACCGTCCCGACCTACCATACTATGGAAACCTGCGTAAGCTTCACCTGGATGCAGTTCTGCGACCGTCTTCTCCGCCTTACCGGCGACTCCCGCTACGCCGACAACATCGAACGAACATTCTATAACGCCATTCTCGGCTCTCTCAAGGACGACGGGTGCCAGATTGCGAAATACACCCCGCTCGAAGGCTGGAGAGTGGAAGGGGAGAGGCAGTGCGGACTCAACATAAACTGCTGCAACGCAAACGGCCCGAGAGCCTTCGCGATGATCCCTTCGCTTGCCCTGCGCGCTGAAGGGGAGGAACTTAGCGTCAACTATTATGGCGATTTCGAGGCCAGGGTCGCGCTTGGTCGCCGTGGTGAGATGGGCGTCAAGGTGTCCGGGAATTACCCTGTTTCAGGGGATGTCTCCATAGAACTCTCTCCCTCAAAGCCTTCGGAGTTTACGCTCTCTCTGAGAATCCCTGAGTGGAGCAGAGCCGCTGCCTCTGCGAGAGTTATAAGCGTAAAGGACACGCTTGATGTTGGCCTGAGCGCTCTTGAGGCAGGGGAGTATGCGAAAATTTCGCGAAAATGGAAAAAGGGGGACAGGGTTGAACTCAGCCTGGACCTCTCAGCAAGAGTTTTGGAACAGGATGGCCATCAGGCAATTGTGCGCGGCCCTGTTGTGCTTGCAAGGGACTCCCGCTTCGGCGACGGATTCGTGGATGAGGGCGTTGTGGTCCAGGCTTCAGAGGATGGAGTTGTGGACTTGAAACCGTCTTCAGATGCGGGGTTTGCCTGGATGGCTTTCACGGCGCCGATGATCGCCGGAACCGACCTTGAAAACAACGGAAAACCACGCGAAGTGCATCTTTGCGACTTCGCTTCCGCCGGCAACACCTGGGACAAATCGGTCCGCTACCGGGTCTGGCTTCCGAAAACCCTGAATGTGATGAAGGGCGAGTACAGGGCCTACAACGACGGCCCGCTCGGTTCCAACTGACGGTTCGTTTGCCGGATGCTCGGTACCAACTCATTGAATATGAACAGATAAACTCATAAACTATGGACAGAAAAGAATTTCTAAGGAGCCTCGGTGTCATCACTGCGGGCGCTA